>JBBKVT010000090.1:0-30774 GCA_037968535.1 Paracoccaceae bacterium | reverse complement strand
GCGGCAGTAATTGCCTGAGATATGCTGTCGGATAGCGCCCCGATCCGCAGCGCCCCCCGAGCCGCCAGCCGCGCCGCACCGCCCTTGCCGGGCCCGCCAGAGAGGATCAGCGCGTGGCCGTGGGAGTATTTGTGTTCAAAGTTGCCCTTTGGTAGGTCCAGCATTCCAACTGGCTCACCCGTCCGAACCACGAGCCTGCCCATTTGTAAGGGTCGTCTGGGGGCTTTGTGGAAATCGTGAAGCCATGCTTTGGCATTATTATTTGCATTGATAGGCTCGCCCAATGAAGCGACCCTTACGACGCCGCACGCTTCCGGGCCACACTCAATGAACTGGCCGATCTTGGCCCTATGGAACGACACCGTGAGGTCCGCCTCGATAAAATCGTTCAACGGGAAACACGTATTGTCGGCCTCCTCTGCGTCTCCCCGAAATCCATCCCCCATCGTCCGACCGCTGTCAGAACAGACTCCCGATGGGATATCGACGGATACAATCTTCGCCTCGAGCTCCGAGCCCCAACGGCATGTGTGTACGTCCCGAAAGATGCGCCCAAGCAAACGTTCTGGCGGTCTGGCAAGTCCCGTTCCAAAGAGAGCATCAATGACAAGTTTTGGTCGAAGATCAATCATCCCCCCTACAGCGGCTTCAATCTCTTGGCACTGACCCAACTCCCCCCATCGCTCATAATTCACCTTCGCATCCGGCGGCAGTTTCTCGGGGTCACCATACAAAAACACCTCCACCTCCCAGCCCCAATCCTTCAACAGCTGCGCCACAACGAACCCGTCGCCGCCATTGTTGCCCGGCCCGCAGAGCACGACCGCGCGGTGCGAGGTCGCGCGCAGTTCCTGCCATTCCTCGAAAATCGCCTCGACCACGCCCCGCCCGGCGCGTTCCATCAGTTCCAGCCCGGTGACCTCTCCGCTGTCGATCGCCGCCTGTTCGATGGCCCGCATTTGTGCGGCGGTCAGAAGTTCGGTCATCGCAAGGCCCTCAAAGTTCGCAAACCGCCCCGTAAACGCGCCATTTGCACAAAATTTGGGCACACAGCCCGGAATCGCCCCCGGCGCTTGCCCCTTGCCACCCTAGCGAATTGAGACCCGGGAAGAGAAGTGTTCAGACACGGGCGAAGCTGTATTCCGGGAGAACGCCCATGAAAAAGATCGAAGCCATCATCAAGCCGTTCAAGCTCGACGAGGTCAAAGAGGCGCTTCAGGACGTCGGCGTGCAGGGCCTCAGCGTTATTGAAGTCAAGGGCTTTGGCCGCCAGAAGGGCCATACCGAACTTTATCGCGGTGCCGAATATGTCGTCGACTTCCTGCCCAAGGTGAAGATCGAGGTCGTCCTTGGCGACGATCAGGTCGATGCCGCGATCGAGGCGATCGTAGCTGCGGCCAAGACCGACAAAATCGGTGACGGCAAGATTTTCGTCTTGGCGGTCGAACAAGCGATCCGCATCCGCACCGGCGAAACCGGCGACGACGCCATTTAGATGAAACGGCGCGGGCCTGCCCTGCGCCACACGAAATCTCAAGCAAAGGGACCACGACATCATGAGCAAGAAAGACGTTCTGAAGACAATCAAGGATGAAGAGGTCGAGTATGTCGACATCCGCTTCACCGATCCGCGCGGCAAGTTGCAGCATGTGACGGTGGTCGCGGATCTGGTGGACGAGGATTTCCTCGACGAAGGCTTCATGTTCGACGGCTCCTCCATCGCCGGATGGAAGAGCATCGACCAGTCCGACATGAAGCTGATGCCGGACACCAAAAGCGCCTATATGGATCCGTTCTACGCCGAAAAGACTCTGTGCATTCATTGCACCGTGGTCGAGCCCGATACTGGCGAGTCCTATGACCGCGACCCGCGCGGCACCGCTGAACGCGCCGAAGCTTACCTGAAATCCTCGGGCATTGGCGACACGTCCTATTTCGGCCCAGAAGCCGAGTTCTTTCTGTTCGACGATGTTCGCTATTCGGTCACCATGAACAAGGTTTCGTTCCAGGTCGATGCACTGGACGCATCATGGAACACCGACACCGAATACGAGATGGGCAACACCGGCCACCGCCCCGGCATCAAAGGCGGCTATTTCCCGGTCAACCCGATCGACGACGCACAAGACGTGCGCGGCGAGATGCTGTCGACGATGAAGCGGATGGGCATGAAGGTGGACAAGCACCACCACGAAGTCGCTTCCTGCCAGCATGAACTTGGGCTGATTTTCGGCACCCTGACGCATCAGGCTGACGAGATTCAGAAGTACAAGTATGTCATTCACAACGTCGCACAAGCCTATGGAAAGTCAGCGACTTTCATGCCCAAGCCGATCTCTGGCGACAACGGCACCGGGATGCATGTGAACATGTCGATCTTCAAAGACGGCAAGCCGCTGTTCTCGGGCGACAAATATGCTGATCTGTCTCAGGAGGCACTGTATTTCATCGGCGGCATCCTGAAACATGCCAAGGCGCTCAACGCGATCACCAACCCGACCACGAACAGCTACAAGCGTCTGATCCCCGGCTTCGAGGCCCCCGTTTTGCGCGCCTATTCCGCACGCAACCGGTCGGGTTGCGTCCGCATTCCGTGGGCCGAAAGCCCGAAGGCCAAGCGCGTCGAGGCCCGCTTCCCCGATCCGGCAGCGAACCCTTACCTCGCATTCGCGGCACTTCTGATGGCCGGCCTGGACGACATCAAGAACAAGATTGACCCGGGCCCATCCTCGGACAAGGACCTCTACGATCTGCCGCCCGAAGAACTGGCCTCGATCCCGACGGTTTGCGGATCGTTGCGCGAAGCGCTGGAGGAGCTGGAGAAGGACCACGACTTCCTGCTGCACGGCGACGTGTTCAGCAAGGGTCAACTGGAAGGCTACATGGCGCTGAAGTGGGAAGAGGTCTACGCCTACGAACACACACCGCACCCGATCGAATACAAGATGTATTACAGCTGCTAAGGTAAATTCAGGGCATGAAGCGGGGCGCCTTCGGGCGCCCCTTTTCTATCCCGCGACGAATTTTGCCAGCGGCTGTTCGGCCCCGATGCCGCAAGCTTTGCATTCGGAAACTGCCGCTTCCATTCCGTTTCACGCCGCGTCAAGGTGAAGTAGCCGTTTCAGCGAAATGGCCGGAGCGGATGTTGCGGCAAGGGGACCAATTGCATGTCGAATCTCACCGTCACCTATTTTGATTTCTCAGGCAGCCGGGGCGAGGAAGTGCGTCTGGCACTTCGCATGGCCGGTGTGGCGTTCGACGACAATCGGATTGACCGCGATACTTTTGTGCGACTCAAACCCACTTTGCCGTTCGGATCGCTGCCGGTTCTCGAAATCGAGGGGCGAGGCGTGTTTGGACAGAGCAATGCGATATTGCGTCTGATCGGCCGCCAGCACGGTCTGTACCCCGAAGATCCGTTCGAAGCGGCGCGCCATGACGCCTTCATGGATGCGGTAGAGGACCTGCGGCATCGAATTTCACCCACCATGCGCATCCAGGACCCGGCCGAAAAGAAAGCCGCACGACAGATACTCGCCGCGGATTACATTCCGCAATGGGGCGGTTGCATCGACCGTCTGATTGGCGACGGCCCGTTCATCGACGGCGCCAGACCCGGTGTGGCCGACATCAAGATTTACATGGTGCACAAATGGATCAGCGACGGCGGCGTGGATGATATCCCCACCGACATCTTCAGCCCAAACCGCAAGCTGACAGCGCTGGCCGAAGCAGTTCGCACCCACCCCGCCGTTGCAGCGACGCAGCCGGGACCGACGTAAGATGTCGATTCGGAACTAAGGCGCGGCCAGGCAAGGGCCAAGTCGTGGCCGAACAATATCGCGAACCGGCGCGACTGGAAACAATCGTGATCTTTGGCGCGCGCTGTTTCCATGGCGGCGAAGAACTCGTCCAATCTCGACTGTTTTCTGTCTGCTTAGACCAATTATCGCCCGATTTCAGGTGCAGCGTGAGCGGCGATGTTCGAGGGGCCCTGCCAATGCCAACTGTAGAAATTACCCTGCTTTATTGCGATGCCGCGCCGCCAGCGCTTGATACACTCGGCTGCGAGCTAATTCCGCACCTGCGGGACCTCGACATCGTGCCATGCTCGGATCGACCGGCCACCGCACGTCATCTCGATCTGATCGGTCCGCTCTGGCGCGTCACGCTTTGCGCCTCGGCCCGACCGTTTGACGCAACTCAAGTCCACGGTTCGATGAACTCGCTCCTCTCGCAGACCGTGATCGCGGAACTGGGCGACATTCTGACCAAACGCAATTCTTCGGTGTCGATCGCGGTCGAACCGCTCGGCCAGCCTACGACACCGGCCACATGGCTGGCGGCCTTGCGGCTGGCCCATCTGGTTGCCTCGGCGGTCAGTACGGCACATCGTCCGGCGGCGATCCATTGGCCGCCCTCGAACCAGCTTCTGACCGGCCAGCAATACGCCGCGATGTCGAACGACCCGACACCTTGGCCCCTGCTGACCCATGTGGAACAAACCCCGGCCGCACGGCGGGGGCACATCAGCTTGCGGATTGACAATGCCGCCGATTTCGTCGGCCGGCCGATCCTGTTTCCCGAGACTGATCTTTCGTCCGATGTCGCTTGCGCCGCAGCCTTGGCGTTTCTCCGCCATGCCGTCGAGTCCGGTGCACCAATCCCGGACGGCCACGACTTCGGTCCCGAGGATGGCTATCTCGTGCGCGTGACCCATGCCACGGCGACCGCGGCATTGCCGCACGGCAGTTTCGTGCTGCGCTCGTCGCGGAACCGGGAACGCGGCAAACCTGCCCTGCCCCTGCCCGGATCTTACGCGGTCACAGACCAGCAAGTATTGGATCAAAGCCGCGAGCGGACCCGCAGCCTGGCGATCAGTTTTCTGATGCTGGTACTTCTGCCGCCCGTCGGGCTGGTCTTGATGTTTTCGAACGCCTTCCTGCGGCCAAGCTCGGGAAGGACCGGCCTTGTGTCAATGGCCACTTTGGCGATCCTGCTGGTGATCGGGGCCCACACTTTCCTCAACATCAAAGGGGAAAAAACCGCCGCCCTCACGCGACCTGCACCGATTGAGACCCAAAGACTAACCGATTAAACCGGTACAAAGCCCTCAAGCCCGGTCGCGCGCAAGACTGGCTTGCTGTTCTGCTGACAGATCATCGGTGCGCAACAGGAACGTGTGGATCGAAAACACGACCGCTTGGGTCGCGGGTAACCGCAATAAGCACTGACGCTCGGACCGCAGAAACGGCGCGGGCCACGGCGTCCTTGGGCGCGGGTCAGCCTCGGGACGCGGCGCAGACAGCGTCGCCTCGCGCCACAAATGAGCGTTGGCGCGCCACAACGGCCGGTCAGGCTTGATCGCATCAAACAACCTTTGCACCCGCCGCGCGGTATCGGCGTCATAGGCGTCAATCGGCTCGTGAATGCCAATCAGGGGACGCAAGAACTTCTCGGCCAGCATCCAACTGGCCGGAAAACATAACACCGCCCCCGTCAGAACGTGTTCGCCGCCCGACTGCTGCATCAGGCAAAGATCCTCTTGCACCAGCCGCCCCGCCGTCGCCAGCGGGTCCAGCCGGTCAAGCGGCACTGTCACACCATCGGGGCGACGCACTGCGTCCGGCCCGACCGCGAAGTCGGGCAGGACGGCGACCGCGCCAAGCACAAAATCCAACAGTTCCTGCGCGGCCGATTCAGCGCCCGGATCAAGGCGCAACACGTCTTCGCGGCGGGTTGCGATCAGTGTGTCGCGCAGCGCCATTTGGCCGCCATAGGCGTCGTCGACCAATATCCAGTCGGCCGGGTCAAGCGGCAGAATCCCCGGCATCCGCGACAGGCGCGGATCGGACCAGGCGGAAAACGGAATCGCGGATTGCAGCGGATCGGACATGGCCGGACCCTAGCCCGCCGGGCGCCCGAGGCGAAGTCGAAAACGACATCAAGTTGCGTCGGAAACGGGCAGGACTTGGGTGCCTTTTCAGCCCGATCCTTCCGGCAACCGGAGGTTTGCCCATGGACACCCACTATCGCGATACCCGCAAGATCGACCCGACACGCGGCGCCACGCTTGGCGACGGCACGCCAAACGACGCCGACCGGATCGAGATCGGGCCGACTCAGCTGGCCTTCCGCGAATGGGAAGCTGCCGGGCTGGAACTTCCGAACCTCGAAAGAATGCGCGAATTCCGCTGGAAGAGACTGACCCAATCCGTCGTGGCCCGCGACTATGGCGGCGTGCTGATGTTCGATCCCCTGAACATCCGATACGCGACTGACAGCACCAACATGCAGCTTTGGAACGCGCACAACCCGTTCCGCGCCGTCCTGATCTGCGCCGATGGCTACATGGTGATCTGGGACTACAAGAACTCACCGTTCCTTTCGACATTCAACCCGCTGGTGCGCGAGCAGCGCTCGGGCGCGTCGATGTATTACTTCAGCACCGGCGACCGTGGGGCAGAAGCTGCCGAGAAATTCGTGGCCGAGGTCAAGGACCTGATCCAGAGTCACGGCGGCGGCAACGTGCGACTGGGTGTCGACAAGATCCAGATCCACGGCTTTCGGGCGCTGCAAGCCGCAGGCTTTGACGTCAGAGATGGCGAGGAACTGACCGAACACACCCGCGCCATCAAGGGCGAGGACGAAATCCGCGCAATGCGCTGCGCCAGCCATGCTTGCGAAATCGCCGTTGCGGAAATGGAAACCGCCTGTCTTCCGGGCCAGTCGGAAGATGACATCTGGGCGGTCTTGCACGCCGAAAACATCAAGCGCGGCGGCGAGTGGATCGAAACGCGGCTGCTGACCTCTGGTCCGCGCACCAATCCGTGGTTTCAGGAATGTGGCCCCCGGATCGTGCAGGACAACGAGATTGTTGCCTTCGATACCGACCTGATCGGGACCTACGGCATTTGCGTCGACATCAGCCGCACCTGGTGGGTCGGCGACCAGAAACCCCGCGCCGACATGATCGAGGCGATGCAGATCGCGCATGAACATATCATGACCAACATGCAGATGCTCAAACCGGGCGTCGCCATCAAGGATCTGACGTTCAACACCCATGTGTTGCCGGACAAGTACCAGAAACAGAAATACAGCTGCCTGATGCACGGCGTCGGGCTTTGCGACGAATGGCCTCATGTCGGGTATCCCGACCACTACCGACCGGGCGCCTTCGACCATCACCTACAAGCCGGAATGACCCTCTGCGTCGAGGCTCTGGTCAGCCCCGAAGGCGGCGATTTCTCGATCAAGCTGGAAGATCAGGTGCTGATTACCGAAACCGGGTTCGAGAACCTGACGAAATACCCGTTCGATGCGCGGCTGATGGGAACGGCCTAAAGATCGAACCGCGCAACTATGCCCAGATGATCCGAGCCTACGCGGGGCCGCGCCTCTGCCTGCGCCAAAATGTTTTTCGGCAGAAAGATGTGATCGATCGGCAGCGGCAATAGCTTCCCCGACTCGGGAAAGGTTCCGAAATAGGGCCCTACTCTGTTGGACCTTGCTGCCTGACCGATCATCCGCACCGAACTGCCCCATGGCACCATGTTGAAATCGCCGCCGATCATCACCGGACCGGTCAGGGTGTTCAACCAATTCGCAATGATCTTTGCCTGCTCGTGCTGTCCGGCCGGATATGGCCACCCCAGATGCAAAGAGACAAGCCAAACCGCCGAGCCATCCGGCAACCGCACCTGCGCCGCCGCCAGACGTTCATCGTTAAGGCAGGTTTCGGTGCCGTCGATCAACGGGAACCGGCTGAGAAATCCGACCTTCTGGGACGGATCATCCGAACACAATAGTTGATGCTCGTACGCAGCAAAGAGGTTCTTCATGTAGCGCAGATCATGGGCGGCGACCTCTTGCAGGGTCACAAAGTCGGGATCAAGCGACAGGATTTCGCGCGTCAGCAAGGTCCGCGACAGTTCTTTCTTGTAGAGGTTCTTCTGATAGAACACGTACGATCCTGGTTGCCCCGCCGACAGCGCCGAGAATCCGTACGCGATCGGACCAACCGCAATCGCTGCCAGAAGAAAGACAGCCAGCGCGGAACGCCGCCCGCCCGTGAGCCACAACGCAGCACCGCCCACGGCGATCAGGGCCGCGATCTGCAGGCGGAAGACCGCCACGGAATCACCGATAGCCAGCACCGGACCCAGATAGCTTACCAGCAACAGCAGCATCGCCTGCACCGTCAGTGTCCCGAAGACAACCCGCAGCCTGCTCACATGCAAGACCCGGCCGGTCCCTGCCGAACCTCTGATTTCCGCATCACCACCGCTCCCTCGACCCTATCCGCATCCGCCTAGCACGCCCGCCGGACGGCGTCCAAGTCCCAGTGACGCGCAGCACATCGCTTCACCAAGGCGTGACGCTGCACGGCCAGGGCTTGCAAGGCCGTGGGCGGGCAGCCACCCTGCAATGATGCGATGACAGGAGCACACAATGCCGACCGAACGCGCCACCTTTGCCGGCCACGATGGCAACCAACTTGCCGCCAGACTGGACCTGCCCGACGGCCCGCATCTGGGCACCGCACTGTTCGCACACTGCTTCACCTGCTCCAAGGATATCCCAGCGGCACGGCGCATCGCCTCGCGCCTTGCCGCGATGGGCCTTGCGGTCCTGCGCTTTGATTTCACCGGTCTCGGCCATTCCGGCGGCGAGTTCGAGAATACCTCGTTCACCACCAACATCGACGACCTCGTCGCCGCCTGCGACTACCTGACTTGCCGCGATATGCCACCCGGATTGCTGATCGGCCATTCGCTCGGCGGTGCTGCGGTCCTGAAGGCCGCGCAGCAACTGCCTTCGGTCAAAGCAGTGGCCACCATCGGCGCGCCCTTCGATCCCGCCCATGTGACGGGAAACTTCACCGAAGCGTTACCCCGGATCAAGGCAGAGGGTGTCGCCGAGGTGGATTTGGCAGGTCGCCGCATCCGCATCGGGCAGCCGTTCATCGAGGATATCTCGCAGGAAAATCTGAAGGCCGCCATCGCCGGCCTGAACCGCGCGCTATTGGTGCTGCACGCGCCACGCGACGAATTCGTGTCGATCGACAATGCAGCGCAGATCTTTTTGGCCGCCAAGCACCCCAAAAGCTTCGTCACCCTCGACGATGCCGATCACCTGATCACCCGACCGGCGGATGCCGAATATGCCGCCGAGGTAATCGCCGCTTGGGCCGGGCGCTACCTAGACCTGCGCCCACCCGCGCCGCCCAAGGGGGCACCGGAAGGCGTCGTGCGGGTGTCCGAGGTCGATCCTGATGGATTCCTGCAAGACGTGAATTCGGGACCCAGTCACCACGCGCTGGCGGACGAGCCGAAGGCCTACGGCGGCACCAATCGGGGCATGACGCCTTACGGCTTTCTGGCAGCGGGACTGGGTGCCTGCACCTCGATGACGATCCGGATGTATGCGCGGCGCAAGAAGTGGCCGCTTACGCATGTCAGCGTCGACGTGACCCACGACAAGGTCCACGCGCAAGACGCCAAGGCCACAACCGACGCCAAGGCGGATCATTTTTTCCGCAAGATCCGGCTGGAGGGGGAGTTGGACGACGCGCAGCGCGCCAAGCTGCTTGAGATCGCCGACAAATGCCCGGTTCACCGGACATTGGAGCAAAGCTCGGTGGTTGAGACGGAGTTGGTGAAGTAAACTGAGTAATTGGCGGACCGATCGGGCGGTTTTTGCCCGTTTTCAAACCACGCGGGAACCCGTCCGCGCCCCGGCCAGTTGGTTCAAGTTGTAAGTGAAAATGAAAGGAAAATCCAGATGAGCTACATTCAAGGGCTTCTCATACCCGTACCCAAAGCCAACAAGGAAGCTTATCGCGACATGGCGGAAAAGGCCGCGCCAATATTCAAGGACTATGGCGCGACGCGTATCGTAGAGAGTTGGGGTGACAGCGTCCCCGATGGGAAGGTCACAGATTTCAAGCGCGCAGTTAAGGCTGAGGCTGACGAAGTGGTCGTGTTTTCGTGGATCGAGTGGCCAGACAAAGAAACCTACGAAGGCGCGAGCAAGAAGATGGAGACCGACCCGCGCTGGGATAAAATGCCGGAAATGCCTTTTGACGGAAAGCGGATGATGTGGGGCGGATTCGAGCCGATCTTTGAATCAGGGGAATAATGCCCAAGAGCGGACCCGTCCATAAACAAAAAAGGGCGGCGCAACTTGCACCGCCCCATCGACTCAATCAACCGCAATGGCTCAGGCCCGCGCCTTGCCCACCAGCTTCCACACCGCCGGCAGCAACAGCGCTGCAAGCGCCAGCTTCATCGCATCACCGATGAGGTAAGGCGCGATCCCCCAGGCCAGCGTTTGATCCCAGAGCGAGCCGTAGGTGGCCACGTCCAGCTTGCCCGCCGAGCCGATCCAATAGGAAAGCCATGCCAGCCCCGGCACGTAAAGGATCACGTTGCCGATCACCATCGCCGCGGCCATCAAGACCACCGACCGGTCCCAGCCGCGCCGCGCCAGAAGCCCCAGTGCCAGCGTCGCCAGCACATAGCCGAACAGGTAGCCACCGGTCGATCCCATCATGTAGGGCACGCCGTTCAGCTCAGCCGTCGAGCTTGCGAAAACGTCAAAGCCCATAGCGCCGATCAGCATGTAACCCAGGATCGTCGCCAACCCCAGACGCGGGCCGTAGGCCGCCCCGATCGTCAACACCGCGAAGGTGCCAAGGTTCACCGGAACTGGCGACGGCGGCACCATGACCTTGATCTGTGCAGCCAGCGTCAGAAGCGCGATCCCGACCACCACCAGCACCGCCTGCTTGATCCGCAGCGACGTGCCCTCGTCCGGGCCGATCGCCTCTGCCAGAACGCGGTCTGTCATCGAAACGTTCATGTCCCCATCTCCTGTTGATTTCAACGTTGCGGCTTTTCTGCACCAGCGCCGCCGCCCGCGCAAGGTCTGACACCATCAGCGCCGATATGACGACAGCATCACATAATCCTTGCGCGGCCCCCGCACTCGCCATTCCGAGGACCAGTTGGGCCACCCCGCGAACGCGTAACTGACCTGATAACGATCCGGATCGCACTGATGCACTGCCTCGGCGCTGGCGGTGCGCAGCGGAAACCCGTGAAACGGCCGCCCGTCGGAAAACCGGATCGACACCCAGCCTGCCCGGCTTTGCCAGATATAGCGTTGCGTGGCGGCCAGCGCCGGCTGGCCGGGAATCATCAGGACACCCGTCTCGGTATAGACAAGCCGGTGCCCTGAATGCGCCAGAACCGCCTCGCCCTCCAGCCGCATCGGACCCCGCGTTGCATCCTCGATCTGGCGTTCAAGCCGCCAGACGCCTTCGAACTGCGCCAATGATTGCGGCAGCAAGATCGCGGCAGTCATCGCGAAACACCCATGTTGCACCTGAACAGACGGCCCGTCTCTTGTGACCTGCCGCCGGCCAGTCTAGAACCCCGCCGAACCGCTTGCAAACACGAAGGCGACGCCATGATCCCCCGCTATTCCCGCCCCGAGATGGTCGCCATCTGGTCGCCCGAGACCAAATTCCGCATCTGGTACGAGATCGAGGCCCATGCCTGCGACGCCATGGCCGATCTGGGCGTTATCCCGCGCGAAAACGCCGAATCCGTCTGGAAGGCCAGCGACACCGCGTTCGACGTCGCCCGGATCGACGAGATCGAGGCGGTCACGAAGCATGATGTCATCGCGTTCCTGACCCATCTTGCGGAAATCATCGGCAGCGATGCCGCGCGCTTCGTGCATCAGGGCATGACCTCTTCCGACGTTCTGGATACCACGCTGAACGTCCAGTTGACCCGCGCCGCCGACATTCTGCTGGCCGACATGGACACGCTGCTCGCGGCACTGAAGAAACGGGCGTTCGAGCACAAGGACACACTGCGCATCGGGCGCAGCCATGGCATCCACGCCGAACCCACCACGATGGGCCTGACCTTCGCGCGGTTCTATGCGGAAATCGACCGCGGCAAGTCGCGGCTGCAAAACGCCCGCGCCGAGGTCGCCACCGGCGCGATTTCGGGTGCGGTCGGCACATTCGCCAATATCGACCCCCGCGTCGAAGATCATGTCTGCGCCAAGTTGGGCCTGACACCGGAACCGATCAGCACTCAGGTCATTCCCCGTGACCGCCATGCCATGTTCTTCGCCACCCTCGGCGTCATCGCCTCCAGTATTGAAAACATCGCCACCGAGATTCGCCACATGCAGCGCACCGAGGTTCTGGAGGCAGAGGAATTCTTCTCCCCCGGCCAGAAAGGCAGCAGCGCGATGCCCCACAAGCGCAACCCGGTGCTGAGCGAGAACCTGACCGGGCTTGCCCGGCTTGTCCGCATGGCGGTGATCCCGGCGATGGAAAACGTGACGCTTTGGCACGAACGCGACATCAGCCATTCCTCGGTCGAGCGTGGCATCGCACCCGACGCCACCGTGACGCTGGACTTCGCCCTGACCAGATTGGCGAATGTTGTCGAAAAACTGGTGGTTTATCCCGAGAACATGATGCGCAACATGAACAAGTTCCGCGGCCTCGTGATGAGCCAGCGTGTGCTGCTTGCGCTGACCCAGAAGGGCGTCAGTCGCGAAGACGCCTATCGCCTCGTGCAGCGCAACGCGATGAAGGTCTGGGAACAGGGCAAGGACTTCAAGACCGAACTTCTGGCCGATGCCGAAGTGACCGCGGCGCTCAGCCCTGCCGAGATCGAGGAAAAATTCGACCTTGGCTATCATACCAAACATGTCGACACGATCTTCGCACGGGTCTTTGGCGCAAGCTGACACTATGGAATCGTCGGTTTCCGTGCTAGGATCGCGCATCCTTGGACAGGAGACGCCAATGAAAACCCTCTTCATTCTCACGGCTTTCGTGCTGGCCGCGACGCCGACCTTGGCTCGCGGCACCTGCGGCGATCATGCGGAGCGGACTACAAGTTCGTGCGTTGATGGCTTCGTCTGGGATGCGACCGCCCAGGCTTGCGTGGAAAAAACCACCAGCTAGTCGGAATTTTTCCGCTAGGTCACAGCCTGTTAACCGCTGATGTGACATCAACCCTCGACGACTTCACAAATCGAGGGCGATGTGTCATCTGCGCTGTCCACTCAGATCGATCGGCCCGGCGCTTCTGGCCAATCAGCGCCAGTCCGCAACCTGACCAAGCGGCAAAAGGCCGCGATCGTGGTGCGTCTGTTGATGGCGGAAGGATCGGATCTTTCGCTGTCGGCGATGCCCGAAGCGACACTGGCCGAGCTCACGCGCCAGATGACCACCCTGCGCTACATCGACCGCCCGACCCTGGAACGGGTCATCGCGGAATTTTTGTCCGAGATCGAAGGTATCGGCCTGTCGTTTCCCGGCGGCATCGACGAAGCGCTCGGCATCCTTGAAAGTGCGATCGGCAATGAAACCGCGACCAAGCTGCGCAAGCAGGCCGGCGTCACCGCCCAGGGCGATCCCTGGGAACGGATTGGCGCCCTCGGGATCGAAGCGTTGCTGCCGGTGATGCAAGAGGAAAGCGCGGAAGTCTGCGCGGTCATGCTGTCAAAACTGCAGGTCTCACGGGCCGCCAAGCTGCTCGGCGCGCTGCCCGGCGAACGCGCCCGCCGGATCGCCTATGCGATCTCACTGACCGGAAACATCGCCCCAGACGTCGTGCGCCGCATTGGCCAGTCGCTGGCCAGCCAATTGGACGCGCAACCGCTCCGGGCGTTTGCGGAAGGGCCGGTGGAACGGGTCGGCGCAATTCTCAACTTCTCGCCCGCAAGTACCCGCGAAGATGTGCTGGAAGGGCTGCGCAACGAAGACGAGGATTTCGCCACCGAGGTACGTCGCGCGATCTTCACCTTCGCCAACATCCCCGCCCGCATCGACCCGCGCGACGTACCCAAGATCACCAGAGAGGTTGAACCAGCCAAGCTGATCACGGCCCTGGCCTCTGCCGATGGCGAAGCCGCCAAAGCCTCGGAATTCATCCTGACGAACATGTCGCAACGAATGGCAGGCCAGATGCGAGAAGAAATGGAAGCACTCGGCAAGGTCCGCGAAAGAGACGGCGAAGAAGCGCAGAACGCCGTCGTCGCCGTGATCCGCGATCTCGAAGCCGCCGGCGAGATTTTTCTCGTGGCTGAGGAAGACTGATCGCCCATCCCTGCAAAGCAACCTGACATCTTCGCCACCTTCAACGAAACCATCCTGACAAAACATGGTTTCTTTTCAGCCAAAATACCGCGCCGGAGCCAACCGCACGAAGTGTCAGAAGACGTGACGCCGCAGGCGTCTCAATTCGTTTGCGGAACCAGCCCGAAAACACCAGCCCTGCCTCTGGACAGCCCTGCCCGATCGACCTACCGTCATGCCATGAATGACCGGGACGGACACCGCTGGCACGACATGGGTGGGCGCGACGCCGGACCCCTCGACGCCGCCGAACACGACCATGCGCTTTGGGAAAGGCGGGTCGATGCGCTGATGGTGCTTTGCTCTGCAAAAGGCTATTTCACCGTCGACGGCCTGCGCCGCGCGCTCGAGGATATGGGCGAAGAGAGCTTTGAAACCCAAAGCTACTACGAACGCTGGATTGCCGCGATCAACCAGAACCTGCTGGAATCAGGCGCCTATTCTGTCGAAGAGCTTGGCACCAGGATGGAAGAAGTCCGCCAACGCGGCACCACTTACGGCGAGGCCGCCGATGCCTGACCGGGTCCGGGTCCGCATGATGATGCCGCCGGGTCACGTCCGCACCCCTGCCTACCTGCGTGGCAAGACCGGCATCATCGAACGCTCGCTGGGTGCGTTCGCTAACCCCGAACAACTCGCCTACCGGCAAAAGTCAGCCCCTCGCCCGCTCTACCGCGTCCGCTTCACGATGGCCGAGATCTGGGGACCGGCCGCCGAAAACCCCGACGACACGCTCGATGCCGAGATCTTCGCGCATTGGCTGGAACCGCTGGACGACTCACATGCCCCACTACCATCCCGACCATGACCATCACGACGACGAGCCTCTGTCGCCGTCCGGACATCCATTCCGTCCCGACAACGATGCCCCGCTCAGCTACTGGCAAACGATGGAAATCTCGATCCGCGAGCTGCTGATCGACAAGGGCGTCACGACGGCGGCCGAGATTGCCGCGCAGATCGACGCGATGGATGCACGCTCGCCGGCGGATGGCGCCCGCGTCGTCGCCCGCGCCTGGACCGACGCCGCGTTCCGGGAACGTCTGCTGCACGATGCCTCTGCCGCCAGCCGCGAGATGGGGTTCGACATCGGTGCGCTGCGCCTGATCGCCGTCGAGAACACGGACGATGCCCATAACGTCATCGTCTGCACCCTCTGCTCGTGCTATCCGCGCAACCTTCTGGGCCTGCCGCCCGACTGGTACAAGACCCGCGCCTATCGAAGCCGGGTGGTGCGCGAGCCTCGCAAGGTGCTGGCGGAATTCGGCCTCACGCTGCCCGAGAGCACCCGCATTCGTGTCCACGACAGCACCGCCGACATGCGCTACATCGTTCTGCCAGTCCGCCCTGCGGGCACCCAAGGTTGGTCCGAGGACCGGCTGGCCGGGCTTGTCACCCGCGATGCGATGATCGGGACCGGTCTGCCGAAAAATCCGGCATGACATGGTTCCGCGGGCTGACGCCCACCGCGCAAGGCATCGTGATGATGATCGTGGCGGTCGCCACGTTCTCGTTGATGGATGTGATCGCCAAGCAACTCAGCACCCGGTATGATCCGTTGCAGGTCGTCTGGGCTCGCTACACCTTTCACACGCTGGTGGTCTTCTTGTGGTTCGCGCCGCGCCTGACCACGCTGTTGCGCACCGATCATCTGGGGATGCAGCTGCTTCGGTCGGCATTCCTGTTTGGCGCAACCTTCAGCTTCTTCACCTCGATCGCCCATATCGGTCTCGCGCAGGCGACGGCGGTGTTCGACGTCAATCCGCTGGTGGTCACGGTACTGGCCTTCGTCGTGCTTAAGGAACGCGCCGGTCCGCGCCGGATCATCGGCGTCTGCGTGGGCCTCGTCGGCGCGCTGATCATCATCCGGCCGGGAACCGAGATTTTCTCTCCCTACGCGGCGCTGCCGTTGCTTGGTGCCTGTTGCTACGCGTCCTACGTCATCTCGACCCGGTTTCTGGGTCGCGACGAAAGCAGCCTGACGAGCCTGCTCTACACCACCCTGATCGGCACGGTCGTCGCCTCGGCGCTGGTACCGTCAGTCTGGATCATGCCGTCCGCGACCGACGCGGTGCTGATGCTCGCGATGGGGGTAATCGGCGGCAGCGGGCAATACTGCCTGATCCGCGCCTTCACTTTGGCTGAAGCCGGCATTGTCGCACCGTTCAGCTATGTCGGACTGATCTTCGCGGTGGTCTTCGGCTATGTGTTTTTCGCCGAGGTTCCCGATGCAATGACGTTTGTAGGCGCGCTTGTGATCGTGGTGTCGGGGCTTTATGTCTGGCACCGAGAACGGCAGCAAAAGCCAAGCGAACAGCCAGTTTGAATGACCCTGAACCAAGTTTCCTCCCACGGCCGCAGCTTCGGTGACTGGGTCAGCGACCGGCTGCTGCGCGCCGTGATCGGGCTGATGCGCCGCCTGCCCTACGCGCGGCGAGTGCCCGCGATGGGCCAGTTCACCCGCCGCGTGATAGCACCTTTGGCGGGCTACAACCGCCGCGCCGCCCTGAACCTCGAATACATCTTTCCCGATCTGGGCAAGGCCGGGCGGGATGCGATCATCGCGGAAGTCGGCGACAATGTCGGGCGCACCTTCATAGAGAATTATTCACCCGACGATTTCCTCGCCCGTAACGCCGATGCGCCTGTCATCGGCCCTGGTCTGGCCGCGCTCGAACAGGCGCAGGCCGCCGGTCGCGCGGTGATCCTGGTGACCGGCCATTTCGGCAATTACGAGGCACCACGCGCCGCCCTTGTCAGCCGCGGTTACAACATCGGCGGCCTTTACCGACCTGCTGCAAACCGGTTCTTCAACGACCATTATGCCCAGACTTTCACCGCCTATGGTGGCCCGATCTTCGCGCAGGGTTCGCGCGGCACCGCCGGTTTCGTCCGGCATCTCAAGGCAGGCGGCATTCTGGTGCTACTGTTTGACCAGCATGTGACCACCGGCGAGAAGATGGATTTCCTTGGCCGCCCCGCCCGCACCGCGTTGTCGGCAAGTGAGCTTGCGCTGCGCTACGACGCCGACCTGATCCCGTTCTACGGAATCCGGCGCGCCGACGGGCTGAGTTTCGATATCGAGCTTGAGGCCCCGGTTCCGCACAGCGACCCGGTCACGATGACCCGCGCGATGAACGCGAGCCTCGAGGCGCGGATCAGAACGCATCCGGGCCAGTGGTTCTGGTTTCACCGGCGCTGGAAGGTCGGCAAATTCCGAAAGCTGCTGAAGGATCGGGGATGAAGCGGCGTCGTATTCAATCTGCAAACAATGCTGGAAAAACCCGCGATTGATCTGGATTGTCTGTCCAATCACCCTTCAAATCACTGAAATCGCCTAGAAGTTTTTATTGACGAGGCATTCCAGATTCGGAATCATTAATGAATTGATTCCGACGAAGACGCCGTCGAGGCATCGCAGTCCGCAAACTGTTTCGAGAAACAAGCCCCGGGGGTCAATCACCTCCGGGGCTATTCATGATCTGCCGGTTCCGCAAAAATCGCCTCAGCGCAGCTGTGCTGCAGCCACGATCGGTCCGTTGCCTTCGGCCTGCACGACCACTGCAAGCGGCGAGGCATTGCCGCCCATGTCCACGGAAAATTGCATTGGCCCCTTGCCATCCCAGTTCCCGATCGGGTCCCACGAGGTGACGATGTTGGCGTAGGCAATCGTTCGGCCCGCGTTCTCGCCGCGCCCAATATCAACCTTGCGCAGCGGGTCGAACCGCACCAACTGCACGATCATCAGGTCAGGCAGGCGGGCATTGCCGTTGCGATCCGCCGTGACGAAAAGTTTGCCGCCCTGCCGCGACAGGCTCACCAGGGCACCGGGCGTCTGTCGCGCGTGCTGGTCGATCAGTTCTGCCAGTTCCATCGATTTAGCCCCGACCAGCTGGTCGCGGCCGCCGACGATCATCTGTGGTGTGTAGACCGTTCGGTGCCCGGCGGCCTTGGCATAGGCCTTCTGTCGTTTCGAGAAAGCCGGGCTGGCGAATTCGTCTTTCCAGCCGATATAATCCCAGTAATCGACATGCAACGCCAGCGCGATAACATCGTCGCGCCGCGCCAGACCGGCCAGTATTTCATCGGCGGGCGGACAAGAAGAACAGCCTTGCGAGGTGTATAGCTCGACCACCACCGGTTGCGTCTGGGCCGCGGCATCATGCGGTGCCGCCACGGCCACCGCCAGTGACATCGCTGTCAGAAATGCTTTCATCGACCCATCCTTTGTCCTCGTCCCCTGTTTCGTCCTAGACCAGAGCTGCCTCAACTGCCAATCAACCAATCGAGAGAAGCCCGTAACATCACGGCTCTGCAAGCCGCATAACGCTCATTTGTGCACAACGGTATACAGTATTTCCCGTTCCCCCCTTGATTGAAGTCTCGGCTTGCGGCAAACCGCGTGGCAAGATGAACCCTTACCCGCAACCGAAGGGAGCGCCCAAATGACCGTTACTGTAGGCAAAGACAGCTCGAACACCCGCAAGACCCTGTCTGTCGGCAAGCAGACTGTCGACTTCTACTCGATCGCCGCGGCCGAGGCCGCCGGTCTGGGCGACTTCTCGCGCCTGCCTGCCGTGCTCAAGGTGGTGCTGGAAAACATGCTGCGTTTCGAGGACGGCGGTTTTACCGTCTCGACCGACGACATCAAGGCCTTCTCGGAATGGGCAGCCAAGGGCGGCCGCAACCCGCGCGAGATCGCCTATCGCCCGGCCCGCGTGCTGATGCAGGACTTCACCGGCGTGCCCGCGGTGGTCGACCTTGCCGCGATGCGCGACGGCATCATCGGTCTGGGCGGTGATCCCGAAAAGATCAACCCGCTGAACCCCGTGGACCTCGTGATCGACCATTCGGTGATGATCGACGAATTCGGCAATCCGCGCGCCTTCCAGATGAATGTCGACCGCGAATATGAACGCAATATCGAGCGCTACACATTCCTGAAATGGGGCCAGTCCGCGTTCAACAACTTCCGCGTTGTCCCACCCGGCACCGGGATATGCCATCAAGTCAACCTGGAATACCTGTCGCAGACCGTCTGGACCGACAAGGACCAGAACGGCAAAGAGATCGCCTATCCCGACACGCTTGTCGGCACTGACAGCCACACCACCATGGTCAACGGCCTTGCGGTCCTTGGCTGGGGCGTCGGCGGGATCGAGGCTGAAGCCGCGATGCTGGGCCAACCGATTTCGATGCTGATCCCGGAAGTCGTTGGCTTCAAGCTGACCGGGCGCATGGTCGAAGGCACCACCGCCACCGACCTGGTGCTGCGCGTCGTTGAATTGCTGCGCGAAAAGGGCGTGGTCAGCAAATTCGTCGAATTCTATGGCGAAGGTCTTGACCACCTGCCGCTGGCCGACCGCGCCACGATCGGCAACATGGCCCCGGAATACGGCGCGACCTGCGGATTTTTCCCGATTGACAGCGAAACCCTGAAATACCTGCGCCTGACCGGCCGCGACGAAGACCGCATCGCGCTGGTCGAGGCTTATGCCCGCGAAAACGGCATGTGGCGCGGCTCGGATTACGATCCGGTCTACACCGACACACTCGAACTCGACATGGGCACCGTCGTCCCGGCGATCTCTGGCCCCAAGCGCCCGCAGGACCATATCGCGCTGGACACGGCAGGCCGCGCGTTCGGCGAATACGTGAAGGGCCAGCGCAGCGGCAAGTCCGCGTCAAAATCCGCGGAAGTCCGGTGGGAGGCCGAAGGCGGCCAGCCCGAACCAGAATCGATCCCCGGTGACGAAGGCCATCACCAGCGCGGCTACGTGCCCACTGAAAACGGCCACTACCAGTTGCACGACGGCTCGATCGTGATCGCCTCGATCACCTCGTGCACCAACACCTCGAACCCCTATGTGATGATCGGCGCGGGATTGGTCGCGCGCAAGGCCCGCGCACTGGGCTTGAACCGCAAACCCTGGGTGAAGACCTCATTGGCACCGGGATCACAAGTCGTCAGCGAATACCTGGAAGCCGCCGGATTGCAGGAAGATCTTGACGCGATCGGCTTCAACCTCGTCGGCTATGGCTGCACCACCTGCATCGGCAACTCGGGTCCGCTGGAACCGGCGATCTCGAAGGCGATCAACGACTATGACCTGATTGCCACCTCGGTGCTGTCCGGCAACCGCAATTTCGAGGGCCGGATCAGTCCCGACGTGCGCGCCAATTACCTCGCCTCGCCGCCGCTGGTCGTCGCCTACGCGCTGGTCGGCGACATGATCGTCGACATCGCAAGCGAACCGCTTGGGCAGGACAAGACCGGCAAGGATGTCTACCTCAAAGACATCTGGCCCTCGACCAAGGAAATCGCCGATCTCGTGGAAAAGACCGTGACCCGCAAGGCGTTCCAGTCGAAATACGCCGACGTTTTCTAGGGCGACGAGAAATGGCGCGCCGTCGAGACCACCGACAGCCTGACCTATGACTGGCCGACAAGTTCGACCTACATCCAGAATCCGCCGTATTTCCAGGGCATGTCCAAGGATCCCGGCACGATCCACGACATCAAGGACGCCAAAGTGCTGGCGATGTTGGGCGACATGGTCACCACCGACCACATCTCGCCCGCCGGATCGTTCAAGGACACCTCTCCCGCCGGCAAGTACCTGACCGAACGGCAGGTCGCCCCGCGAGAGTTCAATTCCTACGGATCACGGCGCGGCAACCACCAGGTGATGATGCGCGGCACCTTCGCCAACATCCGCATCCGCAACGAGATGCTGGACAATGTCGAAGGCGGCTACACGCTGGGACCGGATGGCAAACAGTCCTCGATCTACGACGCCGCGATGGCCTATCAGGCGGCTGGCACGCCGCTGGTGATCTTCGCGGGCGAGCAATACGGCGCAGGCTCCAGCCGCGACTGGGCGGCCAAGGGCACCGCCCTTCTGGGCGTCAAGGCCGTGATCGCCGAGAATTTCGAACGCATCCACCGGTCGAACCTCGTCGGCATGGGCGTGATCCCGTTCGAATTCACCGACGGCGTCACCCGCAAGTCGCTGAAGCTGAAGGGCGATGAAACGGTATCGATCACCGGGCTGGAAGGCGACCTCAAGCCGCTCTCGACCCTGCCCTGCACCATCACCTATGCCGATGGCACGACCAAAGAAATCCAGATCAAGTGCCGAATCGATACCGCGGTCGAGATCGAATACGTCGAAAACGGCGGTGTGCTGCATTACGTCCTGCGCAACCTCGCCAAGTCCTGACCGACCTCGCGTCGGCCCGACCCTGCGTTCAGGGCGGCGCAGAGAGCATTTTGGGGCGTTCTGCAATTGTGCTAAGATGCGCCGAAGGCTTGGATGCTTTTGGAGGCGAGAATGTCGGCCAAGCAGACGATAATCGATCTGGAAAACGCATTCTGGCAGGCGATCCTTGACAAGGACTCAGCCGCCGCAAGCGGCATGTTGGGCGAGACCACCATCATCGCAGGCGCACAGGGTGCCGCATCAATCGATCGCGCCACGTTCACCCAGATGCTGTTCGAAGGCGGCTGGGAGCTTCACGAATTTTCCCTGACCGATGTCGTCGTGGACTTTCCCAAGCCCGACATCGCGACGATCGCCTATACCGTTTCGGAAAAACTGACGGTCGACGGAAAGCCAGTGGACCTCAAGGCCGCCGACACCTCGGTCTGGGTCGAGCAGGATGGCCAATGGAAATGCGTGCTCCATACCGAATCCGTGCTGGGTGATCCCTTGGGCCGGGACAAAAAATAACCGGAACTCCGGGCCCACCTGCACGTTGATCCGTCGTGCAGAAAGCCAAAAGGTTCAGACCATGTCGCAAGCCCGTCAAGCAATCGCGAGACCCCGCAGCCGCAGACTTCCCTCACTGCCGATGCCGGTTATCGAAGCCATAGCACTGATCCTTCTGGCGCTCGCCGGGTCCCACCTCGGCTAGGCGTCACTCTGCCGCCTCCAACGCCGGGCGGATCGTTTCGCGCAGCACCCGCTCCGTGATCGGCCCGGCAAACCGCAAGACAATGACGCCAGCGCTGTCGATCACATAGGTTTCCGGCACACCGTACAGTCCCCAGTCAAGCGCCGTTCGACCGCTGCGATCAGCACCGATGCCGCGGTAAGGATTGCCCAACTCGTCGAGGAATCGCAGCGCCTTTTCTGGATCGTCCTTGTAGTTGATGCCGTAAATCGGCACGCCTTCCTGCGCCAGCATCGTCAGGTTCGGATGCTCGGCCCGGCAGGGCGCGCACCAGCTGGCCCAGTAGTTCACCAGCTTGACCCCCGGCTCGCGCAGCGTCGCATCGTCAAACCCCGGCATCCCGGCAAGTTCGCTCAGCACGACCGGCGGCGCGGGATTGCCCGCGATGGCAGACGGCAGCGCCGTCGGATCGTCACGCTTCATGCCGACATAAAACAGCACCGCCAGCGCCGCAAAGATCAGCGGCGGCGCAATCATCAATGGCGCAACCCTAGCCATGCGCTCGCCGCGCCTCCGCCGCATCCAGCGCCCGCTTCACCCGCCGCGCCCGAACCCAGGTCAGCACGACCAGCGCCGCGATCAGCCCCAGCGTCAGCGCGTAGGCCGACAACACCTCGGGCGCATATTTCCCCAATTCCGGCATCATCCCATCCTCTCGTGCAGGCCAATCGCGTGCAGTCGCCGCGCCCGGATCTCGGTCCGGGTGCGCACCAACACCAGCGCCAGGAACAACAGCACGAAGCCGACCAGCGACACGACCAGCGGCACCCAGAAGACATCCGCCACGTTTTCCTCGGCATCCAGCGACAAGGACGCGCCCTGATGCAGCCCCTGGTTCCAGAAATTCACCGCATAGCGCGACAATATCGCAAAGACTGACCCGACAAGGCACAGTACCGATGTAAGATCGGCAGCGGTATCAGGATTCTCGATCGCCGCCCACATCGCGATGTAGCCAAGGTAGAACAGAAAAAGGATCAGAAACGAGGTCAGCCGCGGATCCCACGCCCACCAGGTGCCCCACATCGGCTGCCCCCAGATCGCCCCGGTCAGAAGCGCAATAACCGTCATCGCCATGCCCACGGGGGCGGCCGCACGCGCTGCAAGCGCACTCACGTGATGGCGCCGAACGATCCAGATCAGCGAGGCCACCAGCATCATTACCCAGGCGTTGATCGCCATCATTGCAGACGGCACATGGATGTAGATGATCTTGACCGTCGCCCCCATCCGGTAATCGTCGGGCGTGAAGAAATAGCCCCAGATCAGCCCGACCGCCAGCGCGGCCCCGGCCAGCACCGACAGCACCGGCACCAGCGGCGCGGTCCAGCCCATGAACCTGCGAGGATTTGCGTATTCCCAGATCGACATGGCCCGGTTCTAGCCTCTCTTCCCAATGCCCGCCACACACATCGCCGTCAGCCGCTAGCGCAGATTGACGCGGATGGCAGCGGCCGCAGCGAACGGCAGCAATGCCACCGCCGCCAGCGTAATGCCCGCCAGCAGTGCCAGCGCGGTGGTCGGCGACAGACCCTCGGCACCGCGTCGCGCGACCTCGGTGCCAAAGATCAGTGTCGGCACGTAAAGCGGCAGCACCAGCACCGACAGCAGCAGACCGCCGCGCTTGATCCCCACCGTCAGCGCCGCTCCGAACGCGCCGATCATCGAAAGCGCCGGCGTGCCCAGTGCGAGCGACACCAGCAGCCAGACATATCCCGGTCCGGGCAGGTGCAGCAGCACGCCCAGAACCGGTGCCGCCAGAACCAGCGGCAGGCCCGTGGTCAGCCAATGCGCCAGCGCCTTGACCGACACAACGGCTTCCATCGGGATCGGCGCGGTGGCCAGAAGGTCCAGCGATCCGTCCTCGTAATCCAGCTGGAAAATCCGGTCGAGCGACAGCAGACAGGCCAGCAACGCGCCGATCCACAGCATTCCCGGCGCGATCCGCGCCAAAAGTGCGGCCTCTGGTCCGACGCCAAAAGGCACCAGCACCACGGTGATCAGGAAGAACGCAAGGCCAAGCCCAAAGCCTCCCCCCGCGCGCACCGCCAGCGCCAGATCGCGCAACAGCAGGCGGATCACCGGAACGCCTCGTCGAACGCGCCCGATGGGGCGGCGTCCGCGACGGCCCGGCACGGCGTCACATCGAACTCCGCCGCCTCCAGCCCCAGATCAATATGAGTCGCAATCAGTGCCGCCCCACCCGCCGCCAGATGCACCCGAACCGCAGCCGCGAACATCGCCACGGCGGCACGGTCCAGCGACACTGTCGGTTCGTCCAATGCCCAGATCGGTCGCCCGGTGACCAGCAATCGCGCCAGCCCCAGCCGCCGCTTCTGCCCCGCCGACAGCGCCTGCGCGGGACGCGCGGCCAGCGCGCCCAGATTGAACGCCGCCAGCGCTGCGTCGATTGACGGAGCACCGTAGATCGCGGCCCAGAACGCCAGATTCTCGGCCACAGTCAGCACCGACTTCACGCCGTCGGCATGGCCGGCATAGGCTATCGCATCTGCCGCCAACCGGACCTCGCCCGACAAGGCCGGTTGCAGCCCCGCGATCGTGCGCAACAGCGTCGTCTTGCCCGATCCGTTCGGCCCGCGCAAAATCATCGCTTCACCCGCGCCAAGCGCAAAACTGACGCCCGAAAGCACCGCGACCCCGCCGCGCTGAACCGTCAAATTCCTGACTTCAAGCACCCGGTCTGATCCCGCCCCAGTCATCGCATGTCGGAAAATATCCCCGCCGGAGGCTTGCCCGTTTCACACCGGCAACAGCGCCAGACCGACGCGCCGCCCCTCTGACAGCAGGATGTTGTAAGTGCGGCAGGCCGTCGGGCTGGCCATCGGCTCGGCCCCGATACCGGCCGCGTCCAGCGCGTCGCGAAACGGCAATGGAAGATGCGTCATCTCGGGCCCGGTGCCGATAAAGATCACATCAACGGCCCCTGCCGCGGCCACCAAAGGTGCGGTGTCCTCGAACCCGCCCCAGGCAGCGACGCCCGAAGGCAGCACCAGAACCGCACCTTGATGAACCTCGCCGCCGATCCGGAAAAACCCCGGCCCGTAGCCATCAACCGGCAGCCCGTCGGTAAAGCGGATCTCGTTCAGACGCATCGGATACCTCCTTGCCACCGGCGACCGCCGGGGCGGACCCGTCAGGCATCAATATCGGCGTATTGATTGCCCGTGTTGGGCTTCGATTTATCCCGGTCGAGCCCCAGGAACAGCACGATGTTCTTGGCCACGAAGACGGATGAATAGGTGCCCACCACGACGCCCCAGGTCATCGCGAACACGAAGCCCCGGATCACGTCGCCGCCCAGCACCAGAAGCGCGATCAGCGCGATCAGCGTGGTGCCAGAGGTCATCACCGTCCGGCTCAGCGTTTCGTTCACCGAGATGTTCATCACGTCGCGCAGCGGCATCTTCTTGTACTTGATCAGGTTCTCGCGCAGCCGGTCGAAGACAACCACCGTGTCGTTGATCGAATAGCCCAGGATCGTCAGCAAGGCCGCGATGATCGACAGATCGAACGGCAGCCCGAACAGCGCGAAGATCCCGATCGTCAGCGCGATATCATGCACCAGTGCCGCCACCGCACCCACCGCGAACTGCCATTCGAACCGCAGCCAGATGTAGATCAGGATGGCCAGCGTTGCCAAAAGCACGGAAATCACCGCCTTCTGGATCAGCTCGCCCGACACCTTGGGGCCGACGCTTTCCACTGACGGGAAGGTGATCGACGGATCCACCGTCTGCAAAGCCGCCTCGACCGTAGTGATGGACTCGGGCGTGATCGCCTCTTCGCCTTCCTGCGCCCCGATGCGGACCATCGCGACGTTCTGGGTGTCGGTGAAGGTCGGATCGAAAACTTCCGTGATCGACACATCCCCCAGCCCCAGCGGCGAGATCGCCTCGCGGTAGGCGCGAATATCGACGGGCTGGGCCGATTCGGTGCGGATCGTGGTGCCGCCGCGGAAATCGATGCCGTAGTTCAGACCCATCACGAAATAGAGGATGATCGACAGGACGACTGCCACGACCGATGCGCCGAAGGTCAGCTTCGCCTGCGCGAAGAAGTCGATCTTGGTTTCATCGGGAACGAGTCTCAAGCGCATGGCATCAAACCTCTATCGTCTTGGGACGGCGGTATTCGAACCACGTCACGATCAACAGCCGCGTCACGAAGATCGCCGTGAAGACCGACGTCACGATCCCGATCCCAAGCGTCACCGCAAAGCCGCGCACCGGGCCCGATCCCATCGCAAACAGGATCGTCGCGGTGATCAGCGTAGTGATGTTGGCATCCAGAATAGCACTCAGCGCCTTTTCATAACCCAACTCGATCGCCCGCGCCGGTCCGCGCGCAGTTTTCAGCTCTTCTCGGATCCGCTCGTAGACCAGCACGTTCGCATCAACCGCCATGCCGATGGTCAGCACGATCCCCGCGATCCCCGGCAGCGTCAGCGTTGCGCCGATCATCGACAGCACGCCGAAAATCATCCCGATGTTCAGGATCAGCGCGACGTTGGCAATGATCCCGAACCAGCCATAGCTCAGCGCCATGAACACCAGAACCGCCAGACCGCCGACGAGACTGGCGATCTTGCCCGCGTCGATGCTGTCCTGCCCCAATTCCGGCCCGATGGTGCGTTCTTCAAGGAACGACATCTCGGCCGGCAGCGCGCCTGCGCGTAACAGAACCGCAAGCTTGGTGGATTCCTCGACATTGAAATTGCCGGTAATGATCCCCGAACCGCCAGCGATATGGCTCTGGATCACCGGGGCAGAGATTACTTCCTTGTCCAGCACGATGGCGAACGGACTGCCGATATTCTCTGCGGTGTAATCGCCGAACTTCCGCGCGCCCGTCGGGTTGAACCGGAAACTGACCGCCGGGCGGCCGTTCTGGTCGAACGACGGCTGGGCATCGACCAGATCCTCGCCGCTCACGACCGGGGTTTCCTCCAGCACGTAATAGGTGTCCGGTTCATCCAGCGACGGATAAAGCACGTTGCGCGCGCCGGGGTCGGTGTCCTTGTTCGAGGTGCGGCTGACCACCGGGTTGAAGGTCAACTGCGCCGTGGTCCCGATCAGCGCCTTGAGCTCGGCCGCACTGCCGATGCCGGGCACCTGGATCAGGATCCGCTGTTCGCCCTGCCGCTGGATCGTAGGTTCGCGGGTGCCGACCTCGTCGACGCGGCGGCGGATGATTTCCAGCGATTGCTGGATCGTGCGGTTGTCGGTGGCCTGTTTCTCGGCCTCGCTGAGGGTCACGATGATCGTGTCGTTCTCGCCCCGCGCCTCGTAATCCGAAGACCCGACGCCGGTCAGCGACACCACCGGGCTTGCCAGCCCCCGGACCACTTCCAGCGCCTTGGCCATTCCAGCGGGTTCCGAGATTTTCAGCCGCAACTCGTCGGGCTGCGACGGCAATCGCCGAACAGTGCCGACCGTGCCACGCGCGTCGCGCAACCCGTCGCGAACCTCGGGCCAGAAGCCGTCCATCCGGGTCTTGTAGACATCCGAAACCTTGACCTCGGCCAGCAGATGTGCACCGCCCCGCAGGTCCAGCCCCAGGTTGACCAGCGACGACGGCAACCATGACGGCCAGCCGTCACGCAGCGCAGCCAATTCCGGCGTTTCGCCTTGCATCTCAATCGTTTGCAGCGCGTCGTTATGCTGCTCGACCCGCGTGTAGAATCCGTTTGGAACGGCATAGAACACGCCAAGCGTTACCAGCCCCCAGATCAGGATCCGTTTCCAGAGTGAAATTTGCAGCATCGTGCCTGCCTGTCTTGCCCGGTTCTAGTCGTTTGCCGGTTCGGTTTTCGACAGGACCTGCGCCAGCGTCGACTTCATCACGCGAACCTTGACGCCGGTTGCAATCTCGACCTCGACCTCAGAGTCGTCCTTGACCTTCGAGATCTTGCCGATGATGCCACCTTGGGTGACCACCTGATCGCCGCGCCGGACATTCGCCACCATTTTCTGATGGTCCTTCAGCTTTTTCTGCTGCGGACGGATCAGAAGAAAATACATGATCGCGAAAATCAGGATCAGCGGCACGAAGCTGGTGAATGCCGCAGCACCGCCCCCCGCTGCCTGCGCATAAGCAGGTGTTACAAACATCGGCATGTCCTTTTTGCTCTTGCGGGCGCTTCGGCCCGTCCTGAATTGGCGCGCACCCTATATGTGGCCCCATGGCTTGGCAAGCAAGCCGGGCCGCATTTCGGTGTTCACCTTCCGGTCGCCTTGCGGCATATGGGGACGGCAGTTCCTCGATCAATGCAAGGACCGGAAAAATGCACGACATCCGCGCCATCCGCGACAACCCCGCCGCCTTCGATGCCGCCATGGCGCGGCGCGGTTTCGCGCCGCAATCGCCCGCGATCCTTGCCATCGACGAGGCCCGTCGCGCCAGCATCCTGGCCGCCGAAACCGCACAGGCCGCGCAAAATGCCGCAGCCAAAGAGGTCGGCGCCGCCAAGGCCAGCGGCGACGATGCCGGGTTCGAGCGGTTGCGCGCTCTGGTCGCCGACAAGAAGGCCGAGGTTGCCAAGCTGACCGAACAATCGGTGGCCGAGGACGCGCGGCTGCGCGATGCCCTCATGGCGCTTCCCAACACCCTTTACGACGACGTGCCCGACGGCAAGTCCGAGGCCGACAACATCGAGATTCACCGCTGGGGCAAGCCCCGCACCTTCGCCTTCAAGCCGCTGGAACACTACCAGATCCCCGCCGCCAGGGGCCTCGACTTCGAAACCGCAGCCAAGCTGTCGGGGGCGCGATTCGTGGTGCTGCGCGGCGCGATGGCGCGGGTGCATCGCGCCCTCGCGCAGATGATGCTCGACATCCATACCGAGGAACACGGCCTGACCGAGATGAACACCCCGGTCCTGGTTCGCGACGAGGCGATGTATGGCACCAACCAGCTGCCGAAATTCGCCGAGGACAGCTATCAGACCACCAACGGCTGGTGGCTGATCCCGACCTCCGAGGTGACGCTGACCAACACCGTCGCGGGCGACATCCTTGACGAGGCTGACCTGCCGATCCGGATGACCGCGCACACCAATTGCTTCCGCTCCGAAGCAGGCAGTGCGGGCAAGGACACCGCTGGCATGCTCCGCCAGCACCAGTTCGAGAAGGTCGAAATGGTCTCGATCACCCATCCCGACGCATCCGATGCCGAACACCAGCGGATGACAAAATGCGCCGAGCATGTTCTCGAACATCTCGAACTGCCCTACCGCACCGTCCTACTGTGCACCGGCGACATCGGCTTTGGCGCACGGCGCACCCATGACATAGAGGTCTGGCTGCCCGGCCAGAACACCTACCGCGAAATCAGCTCGGTCTCGACCACCGGCGATTTTCAGGCCCGCCGGATGAACGCGCGGTTCCGCCCCGAAACCGGCGGCAAGCCAGAATTCGTCCATACCCTGAACGGCTCCGGCCTCGCGGTCGGCCGCACCCTGATCGCGGTCTTGGAAAACGGCCAGCAAAAGGATGGCTCGGTCCTGCTACCGGACGCTTTGCACCCCTATCTGGCAGGCCGCGCCAAGATCACCGCCGAAGGCGTGCTGCACTAGGACCGCGTCGTCGGTCATCCCGGCCACAGAACCCAGCACCACCCGCGCCAGCGCGTATCGTCGCATGCCGCCTCGACGTCATCCAGCCGGTCCTCGGGCATAAACGAAAGATCGTTCATGCAGGCCGGGAACAGAAGCCGTCGTCGCTACGGATGTGCACGGCTGACATCCTAAGGCATGAAACAGCATGCGATCGGGTGCATGTTCCGCCGGCCTGCGTGACTCAAATGGTGCCGTTCAATGCAGCACGGCATTCTTCATCCGTACATGCAGTAAAACCGCTGCAACCAACATCAGGGATCCCACGACCATTTCACCGCCGTCTTCGATCAGTCCGAGCCCGAATGAAAGTGCGTGAGTGTTCACCCCCGGAATTCGTTTGACAAAAGCGTGAATGAAATCGGTCACGATCCCGAAAAAAGCGAGCAGCAAGAACAATTTCACAAAGAGCAGCGCGATTTCGCGGGCAAAGGCTGAAGATCGATACATCCCGAACAACAAGATGCCCAAATAGACCGATCCGATTGCAGCCCAAGCGATCGGTTCGCCGCGATCTTGATCGATCAGATTGCCAAATTCCGGAACCGAAAGAGCATGTGCCAGTACGCGACCCAGATATTCATGCAGCTCAAACGCGTCGTCGAAAAATAACCCGGCAAAAATAACGGCCAGCGACAAGAAAACAGATTGGCGATTCTCGATCCAGAACAAGCAGAAAAAGACGGAAAGCGCGGCCCATTTCAAATAAAGATAGAAGCTTGCAAGGCTACGATGATGCTCAATGTCCAAAAGAACAGGCACGTGAGCGATCAAGTCGAGTTGGAACGCCCCCTGCGCAAATATGTTTAACAGAACGAAGCTGACATCAATGCCGAGCAACCAATACAACATCCGATGACGTATAAACACGGGCAATTCGATCAACTTTAGAGCGCCAATAGACTTCTTCGAAACCTAAAATCATCGATAATTTAAAAATTTATTGTTTAATATAACTCTTTCAGCAGTCGATTGTACTTCTGGAATCCGACACAGCTTGAAAACC
>JBBKVT010000089.1:0-2894 GCA_037968535.1 Paracoccaceae bacterium | reverse complement strand
TGCATGATTTCCGACCCTGTGCCATGCGCCCAGAGGATCGGCATCAGGCCCGCCATGATCGCCACCACTGTCATCATTTTGGGGCGCACCCGGTCGACCGCGCCGACCATGATCGCGGCGTAAAGTTCGTCGCGGGTCAGGTCGCGGCCCTTGATCCGGTCGCGCGCCTCGGTCAGCGCATAGTCAAGGTAGATCAGCATGATCACCCCGGTTTCCGCCGCCACGCCTGCCAGCGCGATGAACCCCACAGCCACCGCGACCGACATGTTGAAGCCCATGTACCACATCAGCCAGATGCCACCGACCAGCGCGAACGGCAGCGACAGCATAACGATCAGGGTTTCGGTCAGTCGGCGGAAGTTCAGATAGAGCAGCAGGAAGATCAGCGCCAGCGTCAGCGGCACCACGATCGCCAACCGCTGTTTGGCGCGTTCAAGGTATTCGAACTGCCCGCTCCACCCCAGCGAATAGCCTTGTGGCAGCACAACCGACGCCGCCACCGCCGCCTGCGCCTCGGCGACATAGCCGCCCAGATCACGGCCCGCGATATCGACGAAGATATAGACCGCCAGCTGGCCGTTTTCGGTGCGGATCGACGTCGCGCCGCGCGTCCGCTCGATCGAGGCCACATCGCCCAGCGGCACTGTGCCGCCGCCAGGCAACGCCACCTGCACCTCGCGTCCGATCGCCTCGGGGTCGGATCGCAGGGCTGCGGGATAGCGCACCGCGACGTTGTAACGCTCGCGCCCTTCGACCGTCTGGGTGATGGCCTCGGCCCCCAGCGCCATGCCGATCACCTCTTGCACGTCCTGCACCGACAGGCCGTAGCGGGCAAGGGCGGCGCGGTCGGGCGTGATGTCCAGGTAATAGCCGCCAATCACCCGTTCGGCATAGGCGCTGGTGGTGCCGGGGACGGTGCGCAACACCGCCTCGACCTCGCGCGCGACCTGTTCCATCTCGGTCAGGCTGGTGCCAAAGACCTTGATCCCGACGGGCGTGCGGATGCCGGTCGACAGCATGTCGATGCGGGCCCGGATCGGCATCGTCCAGGCGTTCGACACGCCGGGAAACTGCAGCGCTGCGTCCATTTCCATCCGCAGACTTTCGGTGGTGACACCGGGGCGCCACTCGGCCTCAGGGCGCAGTTGGATGATGGTTTCGAACATCTCGGTCGGCGCGGGGTCGGTCGCGGTCAGGGCGCGACCGGCCTTGCCGAATACCGACTGCACCTCGGGGAATGTGCGGATAATGCGGTCCTGCGTTTGCAACAGTTCGGCGGCCTTGGTCACCGACAGCCCCGGCAGTGTGGTCGGCATATACATCAGCGTGCCTTCGTTCAACGCGGGCATGAATTCCGACCCAAGCTGGCGCGCGGGCCAGACAGTGACGACCAGCGCCGCCAGCGCCACGATGATCGTCAGGGTTTTGGCCTGCAGCACGCCGCGGATGACCGGGCGATAGACCGCGATCAGCGCCCGGTTGACCGGGTTCTTGTGTTCCGGGATGATCCGGCCGCGCACAAAGACCACCATCAGCGCCGGCACCAATGTCACCGACAGGAATGCCGCCGCCGCCATTGCAAAGGTCTTGGTATAGGCCAGCGGGCCGAACATGCGACCCTCTTGCCCCTCAAGCGAAAAGATCGGCAGGAACGACACGGTGATGATCAGCAGGCTGAAGAAAAGCGCCGGGCCGACCTCGGTCGCGGCCGCGATCAGCACCTCGATGCGCGGCTTGTCGGGGGAGCTCCGTTCCAGATGCTTATGCGCATTCTCGATCATCACGATGGCCGCGTCGATCATTGCCCCGATGGCGATGGCGATGCCGCCAAGGCTCATGATATTGGCCCCGATCCCTAGGTATTTCATCGCCGAAAAGGCCATCAGCAGGCCCACGGGCAGCATGATGATGGCCACCAGGGCGGAGCGGACGTGCAACAGGAACAGGATCGTGACCCCGGCGACGACCAGACTTTCCTCCAGCAAGGTCGTCTTCAGCGTTTCGATGGCCGACAGGATCAGGTTGGACCGGTCATAAACCGGCACGATCTCGACCCCCTCGGGCAGGCTTTGCGCGATTATGTCCAGTTGGCCCTTGGCATTGTCGATGACGTCCAGTGCATTGGCACCTACCCGTTGCAGCACAATGCCGCTGGCGACCTCGCCCTCGCCGTTCAACTCGGCGATGCCGCGGCGTTCGTCGGGCACGATTTCAACCCGTGCCACGTCGCGCAGGCTGATCGGTACGCCGCCGACGCTGCGCAGGGTGATGTTGGCGATATCCTCGGTTCCCGCCAGATAGCCGCGCCCGCGCACCATGAATTCAAACTCGGACAATTCGACCGTGCGCCCGCCGGTGTCCATGTTGCTTTCAGAGATGGCTCTGCCAATGTCGGACAGCGTGATACCCTGCGCCCGCATCCGCACCGGATCGACCGTCACCGAATACTGTTTGACGAAACCGCCGACACTGGCCACTTCGGACACGCCCTCGGCCCGGCTGACCCCGAACCGCACAACCCAGTCCTGCAAGGACCGCAATTCGGCAAGGTTCAGGTTTTCGCCGGTGACCGCATATTGATAGACCCAGCCGACCCCGGTCGCATCGGGGCCAAGCGCTGGCGTCACCCCGTCAGGCAGGCGGGCGGCGGCGACGTTGAGGTATTCCAGCACGCGGGACCGCGCCCAATAGGGGTCAACGCCATCCTCAAAAATAATGTAGACGAAGGAAATGCCAAAGAACGAAAATCCGCGCACCACGCGGGATCGCGGCACAGTCAGCATGGCCGATGTCAGCGGATAGGTCACCTGATCTTCGACCACCTGCGGGGCCTGACCCGGATAGTCGGTCAGCACGATCACCTGCACATCGGACAGATCGGGAATGGCGTCGAT
>JBBKVT010000088.1:0-7979 GCA_037968535.1 Paracoccaceae bacterium | reverse complement strand
CTAATCCCTCACCACACGAAAGCGGGTCAGCATGATCGCCACGACCACGAGAAGCAGCGCGGTCGCAAGCATGATGTCAGCCAAATAAGTGGGCACACCGGCTGCGCGGCTCATGCTGTCAGCACCCACGAAAACCCCCGCCACGAACAGTGCCGCAACGATGACACCAATCGGGTTCAGAAGTGCCAGCATTGCGACGATGATGCCCGTGTAGCCAAAACCGGGTGACAAATCGAGCGTCAGGCTGCCCTTCAATCCCGCCACTTCGGAAAAACCCGCAAGTGCTGCGAGCCCGCCGGACAAAAGCGCGGTCTTGACCAGAACGAGATTGACGGGAATGCCGGCGAATGCGGCCGCCTCTTTGTTAAGGCCCACTGCGCGCATCTCGTAGCCCAACGTACTGCGTGTCTGGATGATCCAGATCGACACAGCCGAAATGATGGCGAGCCCGAACCCCCAATGCAGCCGCAGTCCCTCGACAATCCGCGGAAGGCGCGCTTCGGGGATGACACGGGCAGATTTCGGCCACCCCATGCCCATGGGGTCTTTCAGGGGGCCTTCTAGCAGCATGGAGATGAAGAGCAGGAAGATGAAATTGAAGAGCAGCGTCGTGACCACCTCATCCACGCCGAAACGGGTCTTGAGCAGGGCGGGCACGAGAAGGAAGGCGGCCCCGGCAAGGATAGAGACAAAGGCGAGCATAGGCAAAATGACAAAGGCGGGCCAAAGCACTACACCAGTCCCCAAGAGGACGGTCATCAGCGCGCCAGCATAAAGCTGCGCCTCGGCGCCGATGTTCCAGAATTTCGCGCGAAAGGCGACGGCGGCGGCAAGGCCTGTGAAAATCAAGGGCGTTGCGCGATTCAGGGTTTCGAGGATTGCAAATTTGGAGCCAAACGCACCCTTCAGGATCAGCCCAAACACCGAGAACGGATTCGCGCCCGCAACCATAGCCAGCAGCGAGGCAATCACGACAGTTGTGACAAGGGCGAGAACGATCGGCAGCAGCTTGCGCGTCAAAGTCGGGTTTCTGATCGGCTCAAGACGCACGGCTTACCTGCGCCTCATATCCCTGACCGGCCATCCAAATCCCCAGCTCAGCCGGGCTTTTCTCGCCCCGGTCAAATGCGGGCGAAAGGCGTCCCTTGGCAATGACGTAGACAATGTCGGACAATTCGATGATTTCATCGAGATCTTCGGAAATCAAAAGCACCGCCGAGCCGCGGTCGCGGGCTTCCAGCAGTTGGCTGTGCACATAATTGACCGCCCCAATGTCAAGGCCGCGCACGGGCTGGTTGGCCAGTATGATTTGCGGACCGGCCTCTAACACGCGGCCAAGGATCAGCTTTTGCATATTGCCGCCGGATAACAGCCGGATACGTGTGGCCACGCCGGGGCAGCGCACGTCGTATTTGTCGATGATCGCTTCGGCGAATGCGCGGGATTTACGCCAGTTAAGCCAGCCATTCTTGCTGAAAGGCACTCCGTCATAGCGCTCGAGAATTGCATTCTCGGTGAGGTCAAAGTCAGAGATCGTCCCGATCTTGTGTCGATCTTCTGGAATGCGGGCGATCCCATTTTGCACTGCTAGGCGCGGGGTCCACTTCCGCAACCTGTCGCCGTTCAAAACGATATGCCCCTCGGACGGCAACCGCAAACCTCCAACCAGATCGGCCATGGCTGCCTGACCGTTCCCAGACACCCCGGCCAGACCGACGATCTGACCGGCGCTCAGGGCAAGGCTCACTGACTTCAGCCCGGGCGCATTGCCGACATTCGGCGTTGAGACATCTTGCAGCTCAAATAACGCCGTCCCCGGATTGCCGGGCGCGATAACCGGCGGCGTTGCCTGCGCACCCATCATCATCGCGGCCAGCCCATGCTTGTCGGTATCCGCAGTGCGCGCGCCCCCGACCACCTTACCGTGCCGAAGCACAACGACGCGATCTGCAATCGCCATGACCTCGTGCAATTTGTGCGAGATAAAGATGACCGACAACCCGTTGGCAATTGCCTGTCTAAGCGTCGCAAAAAGATCGTCGGTTTCTTGCGGGGTCAGCACCGCTGTCGGTTCATCAAGGATCAGGATACGCACATCACGGTAGAGCGCTTTCAGAATTTCCACCCTCTGACGTTCCCCGACCGTCAGGCTTCCCACCCGCACGTCCGGAGACACGGCCAGCTGAAATCGTTCAGACAACTCGACGATCCGGGCCCGATCCGCAGATCGCTTCAAACTCAGGCTGAACAACGGGCGCACGCCCAGCGTGATGTTTTCCTGAACCGTCATATTGTCGGCCAGCGTGAAATGCTGATGCACCATGCCAACGCCGGCTTCCAGTGCCGCGCGGGAGTTCCCCGGTGGCAGGGTTTGACCGAACACGTCGACGGTTCCGCTGTCGGCGGTGTACTGGCCGAACAGAATGTTCATCAACGTGGTCTTGCCAGCCCCGTTCTCGCCCAGCAAAGCGACAACTTCACCCTCGTTCAAAGAGAAACTGACCGCATCATTCGCCGTCAGTTCCCCAAAGCGTTTGGTGATGGCGTTTAGGCGAAGAACCTCAGCCGAGATCTTGCCCATAACAGCTTAGGACGACTTTGGTTCATCGTCGTTGATGACAACCGTGAACGCGCCCGATTTGATCTCCGCCTCTCGTTGGGCGACCAATTCCATGGCGGCTGCAGGCACCTTGCCTTCGAAGGTTCCTAGTGGCGCCAGTGATGTCCCGCCTTGCATCATGAAGGAGTAAACGCCGTAATCGGCTGCTGCAAAGCTACCGGCCTGCACTTCGGCGATGGCCTTGTCCAGAGTCGGCTCAAAGTGCCAAAGCGCCGAAGCGACGACCGTGTCAGGGTAGTCGACCTGCGTGTCGATCACGTTGCCGATTGCCAGAACGCCCTTTTCTTTCGCCGCGTCAGAGACGCCAAAGCGCTCTGCATATAGCAGGTCCGCGCCGTTTTCGATCATGGCGAACGCCGTCTCTTTCGCCTTGGGTGGGTCAAACCAGCTGCCGATAAAGCTGACTTGGAACTTGATGTCCGGGTTCATCTCGGCGGCACCTGCCATGAATGCGTGCATCAGCCGGTTCACTTCAGGGATCGGGAAGCCACCAACCATACCGATATTGCCCGATTTGGTCATCGCACCTGCGATGATGCCAGACAGGTAAGAGCCGTCCTGGATGTAATTGTCGAAAACCGCGAAGTTCGACAGCGACAAGTCTTCCTTGAAGCTGGAGCCCATGAGGAACGCAACATCTGGATAGTCCGCTGCAACCTCACGCGCCTCTTGTTCAGCACCGAAAACTTCACCGACGATCAGCTTGTTGCCGGCTTCTGCGTATTCACGAAGCACACGGGCATAGTCGGTGTTACTGACATTCTCTGAGAATTCGTAGGCGATGTCGCCACGACCTTGGGCGGCCAGCGCCGCCTTGTGAATGCGACTGACCCATTGCTGTTCAATCGGTACGGTGTAGACGCCAGCCGTTTTGATCGGTTCGGCGGCCATCGTGCGCGTCGCACCTAATGTGCCCACCATTAGCGACGTCGCGCCGGTCGTCGCCAGAAAGCGGCGACGGCTTATTTGTGCTGAAAATATCATTGTCCTTGCCCCCAGGTTGGATTTGAACATGTAGCATCAGATTTTGTAAGTTGGTCAAGGAATGAATGAGTCTCGCAAACCTTTCGGCTACGACATCAATGAGATCTGGCGGCGCTGAGCATGCCCGGCTCTCCGTCAACGCAAATTCCGAGTTCGACCGGAAGCTGTGTTCGAAAAATCCGATCCGGAGGTCAAAAATGACACCAACTGAGAAAGGCTGGAGCATCGACTTTACCACTTATTCTGCAGTCATCTTCGATCTGGACGGCACACTGGTTCATTCTGAGCACGTCTGGGAGGCGGCCAAGGTAGACGTAGCCCGGCGCTACGGAATGGTGCCGTCCCAAGCGCTTCTCAATGCCCATGTCGGACGTGGATTGTCGGGGTTTTTCGACGAGCTTTTTGGTAAATCTTTGCCGCCGTCCAAGCACCGCGAAATTAGCAACCATATTGACGCTATGGCTGATAGATTAATGCCGTCGATGCGCGAACCCATTCCCGGAGCGCGGGAACTGCTTTGCACATTGCACGACGAAGGCATGCGCATCGCGATTTGTTCATCATCACCGCGCCGCCATATTGCGGAAGCGCTTGAGATGTTGGGTATTACCCACCGCATCGAGGTCATCGTTTCGGCTGCCGAATTGCCGCGCGGGAAGCCTGATCCGTTGCCGTTCAGTACGACACTTGGCGTTCTCCAACTTCCAGCTGAAGCGACTTGCGCCTTTGAGGATTCATTGCCTGGTGCCCGATCTGCCCACGCGGCTGGAATTGCTGTTTTTGCCGTTGGCGCTGGTTGTGCAAGTCCGGAATTTGGGTTCTGTAGCGCACAGGCCGAGAATTTTTTTGCACTGATTAGTAACCACCGGCCGTAAATCTGCCGCGAAACGAAGTCAGACGATGATGCAGCGCACGTCTTTGTTCGGGTTGTGAATAGTGAAGCATTGGACGGAAAGGGCTCGTGGCTGCCGTTTGCTGCAATCATCTCAAACGGCAACAGGCCCCCGAATGCGGCAGATCTAGCCACAATAGCATTGAGGACTGGCTCATCTCATTGAATAATAGAGACCATACGACTCCCTGCATTTCGGGCTAGCACATTGACAACTCTTCGCCAGCTGCCAAGGGTATCAAATTTCTGGACCAAACCAAAGCCGACCGGTCGGACAACATTTGTTTTTGCGAGTCCGCATTTGGAGAATAAAGACCCCTCAGTCAGAGCTAATTGCGCGCCAGAGGTTCCACACCGCACCATTCGGCGATGAACTGGGCGATGACCGCCGTCGTGCGTTCCAATGAGGCCAGGTTCACGCGCTCGTCGCAGGCATGGTAATTCTCCGCGATGGCACCGTAGTTTAGGACGGGAATGCGATCGTACAGGGCGTATACACGGGCATCGAGATAAGCAGTTGCCAGCCGTGTCTCCAGTGCCGCGCCCATCACTTCCTTATGCGCTTGGGCCAGCACCTGTTCTGCCTCTGAGCCTGGCTCAAGGCGGTAACCTTCTGCAAAGAAGCCGTTGAAAGTGATGCGCGGCGGCATATCGGACAGGAATTTGTCGGTCGCGGCGAAGGTGGCGACGCAGTTTTCGACCTCTCGGGCGGCGTCTGCAGCGGGTACGCCGGGCAGAAACCCGATCCGGCAATCGACCCTGCACCACGCGGGTACGGATGAGGCCCAGTCACCACCCTCGATGCGCCCGACGTTGAGGTTCAGTGGGTGCGGTATCGAAGAGAACAGCGGGTCTGACGCGGCGGCCTCGTTCCAACGCCTTTCGAGGTCACGAAGCACACCAATCACGCGCCAGGCAGCATCGATCGCATTCGAGCCTTCGCCCATGTTCGCAACATGGACCGGCCGGCCGCGCAGCTCGAGCTGGAACCAGAGCACACCCAGGTTGGCGCGGGTCAGTGTCTCGTGTCCAGGTTCCGCGATGAGCGCGGCGTCTGCCCGGTAACCACGCAGATGCGTCATCAGCGCGCCGTTCCCCGTCGCCTCCTCCTCGACCACGGATTGAAGGTAAACAGTTGACGCCGGCTGCAATCCGATCCGAGCCAGCGCGTCGAGGGCGAAGAGCAGCGACACCACGCCGGCCTTCATGTCGCCAGCACCGCGCCCGTAAAGCCAGCCATCCTGGATTACCGCATCGAACGGAGGTACCGTCCACATGTCCTGGGGGCCGGCAGGGACGACATCGACATGCCCCTGAAGGATCAGGGAACGCCCCTTTTCGACTTGCGGACGGTGGATGCCGACCACGATGGGGGCTGTAGAATGGCCGTCAGAGATGCGAGAGCCGCCGGGGTGGCGACTGATGGCTTGATGTTCCATGCCGAAGACATCCATGGCAAGTCCCCGTGCCCGCATCGCGCGCGCCATCAGATCCTGCGCGGTATGTTCGTTGCCGCGTGTCGAGGGGCAGCGCACGAGTTCCTGGGTCATCTCGATCTGTGCCGGGAACCCTTCAGCGACGGCGGCGCCAATACGGGCGCGCAGGGCAGGATCGAGCGGCATCGCGGAGTCTCCACTTGAAGTCGTCGAAGCATCATCGCCGAGGGCGAGGGACTTGACCAGTGGCGTGTGCTTTCAGTGGCTGCGAACCAGGTAGTTCCGGTTTTTAGGTCGACGATCTTGTGTGGAATAGGTCAGCCGCAGTTCGGTTGGTTGAAGGCCTTCGTCGCTCCACGTCGGCACCTCGACGAGCCACATAAGCTGAACTTGGTGGAAGTCGGCCCTGCTTCGATTTGGCGACTAGGCGGCCTCTGTTGCAGAAACCAAGTCCTGCAACGCTTCTGCGGCGATGGCGAAGGACCGACAGCGCGCAGAATGGTTATGGATCATGCCGGTTACCATCAGCTCGTCTGGTTTGTGGCGCTCCACAATGCCCGCCAGTTGTTGGCGCACGGTCTCCGGACTTCCCGTCGCGGAACAAGAAAGAGCGTGGTTCACCTGGGACATGACTGGGGCAGGTATCTCGGCTGACAGATCATCGACGGGCCGCGGCAGCTTCCCGGGATGGCCGGTTCGAAGGCGCGCGAAGGCCAGGGTCTGTGAAGAACGCAGATACAATGCTTCTTCGTCCGTTTCGGCAGCGCAAACACCAGCGGCCATCATTGCGTAGGGCCTGCCAAGCGACTTGGACGGCTGGAAAGTCGAGCGATACGTGTGCAGCGCCTCTTCCAGCATTTGCGGCGCGAAATGCGATGCGAATGCGTAGGGAAGTCCCATGTAAGCCGCGAACTGTGCACCGAACAGACTGGAGCCAAGAATCCAAATAGGCACATGAGTCCCTTGCCCCGGAACTGCCTGCACAGCCGCGTTGTCGGGCGCGTCATCCAGGTAAGCCATCAATTCCACCACGTCCTGTGGAAATTCGTCACCGCCTTGCATGTGGCGGCGCAGCGCCCGCGCGGTGTTCATGTCCGTCCCGGGCGCCCGGCCCAGCCCCAAATCGATGCGGTCAGGAAAGAGTGAGGCCAGCGTGCCGAACTGTTCCGCGATCACAAGTGGCGCATGGTTGGGCAGCATTATTCCTCCTGCCCCCACGCGGATGGTCTTCGTTCCGGCGGCTACGTGTCCGATAACCACGGCGGTTGCCGCGCTGGCGATCCCTGGCATATTGTGATGCTCGGCCAGCCAGTATCGATGATAACCTAAACCTTCTGCGCGTTGGGCGAGATCCAGAGTATTGGATAATGCATCGCAGGTGTTTGATCCTTCCGGAACAGGCGAGAGATCAAGCAGCGAATAGTGATGCATTGGCGCGTCCTCCATAGAAGACCAATCTATGCCTCGGGCCCTGAGGAGACAACAAGTGCCGTAACGCCCATTGGGCTAGATTGGGATCGGTGATGTGTTGGGTTGCGATCGCCGCAAAGAGATTAGGGCATATTAATTGAAACGACTATCGGCATAGAGAACTGTCGATAGTCGGGATCGAAGCGCTGAGCACGACCGATGTTTTAATCGCTGTTCCTCTAGTAGCTCTTGGAGAGATCGTGACGCGCACTACGGGTTGCGATGGGTTGGCATTCGGACTGCGCGGAAATTGCGGCTTCTGCCGCGTCCCCAAACTTTTCGCGCAAAAAAGTCCCGACAGACCTTGGATGGTCCTTGTTGTTACTTCTTCGCGGGAATGTCGACACGTTTGCCACGCGGGATCTCGGCTAATTTGTCGTACATTGGCAGTTCGACCAATTCCGCCGGATGTGTCTTTCCATCCTTGCATCTCACGCCAACCTCAGTGCCCGGCCCATGGGCGCTGCTATCCATCAGCGCGATTCCGATCCCATGGCCGAGATATGGAGAGGTCGCGCCAGCGGTAACTGTCCCGGCCGTCGCGCCATTCACCATGACTTCGCCCGAGATCAGCGGC
>JBBKVT010000087.1:0-7126 GCA_037968535.1 Paracoccaceae bacterium | reverse complement strand
CACTTCGTCAAAGAGCGCATGCATCTGATGAAGCAGATCGCAGCAAGCGCCAAGGTTCTCGCCGACATGGCGGAAGGTAAGACGACCTTTGACCCCGTCACAGCTTCCGAAGCTGTCAGCGGGCTAACGGGCAATGCCAATTTGATACTAGAGAAGTTTGAGCCCGATGAAGACGACCCCGGTTCCAAGGCCAAGCCAGAAATCTGGATGAACTGGAAGGATTTTAGCAGCAAGGCAGACGGCTTGTTTCGGGCAGCACTCACGGCCGAAGTCAGTAGCCCAGAGGAGGTTCGGGTCAGCATTCAAGCTATTGGCGCCTCTTGCAGGGCCTGTCACACTACCTATCAGGACTAGTAGTCAACCGCACCAGACCCTCGTAATGATGCCGGCGTCATCAGTAATGATGTTCAACCGGCTGGGGTTGTAATCCATTGTCATGGGCTGGTTCTCGCCAAGGATTCGAACAGGACCGCTGAACTTAAGTGGCGCCAGAGATGACTTGCTTTGTCCAACAATACCCGCCAGTTCAGATGCGCCGCAAGACTCCGGCAGTGCGGGGTCCGGGCTGCCGTCGTCAATGCAGCCGACGAGCAGGACGATGCCAAGGATTGGAAACTTCATCTCTGATGGCCTTTTTGTTGTAACGAGCCGGGCTTTACGTAAGGTAGCGCCAAACCAGATCAGGAGGAAGAACCATGCGTACTCGCGCTGCCGTCGCCATCAAGGCTGGATCACCGCTGGAGATCATGGAGGTCAACCTTGACGGACCCAGGGCCGGCGAAGTTCTGGTTGAGGTCAAGGCCACCGGTATTTGTCACACCGACGAGTTCACACTTTCCGGGGCTGATCCCGAAGGGCTGTTTCCTGCAATTCTGGGGCATGAGGGCGCGGGCGTCGTGCTGGAAGTGGGCGAGGGCGTCACCAGTCTGAAGCCGGGCGACCACGTGATCCCGCTCTACACGCCAGAGTGCCGGGAATGCGACTATTGCCTGAACCCAAAGACCAATCTCTGCCAGTCGATCCGTTCGACCCAAGGTCAAGGGTTGATGCCCGACGGAACCAGCCGCTTCAGTACGCTCGATGGCGACCCGATCCTGCATTACATGGGGTGCTCGACCTTTTCGAACCACACCGTTCTGCCCGAGATCGCATTGGCGAAAGTCCGCAATGACGCCCCGTTCGACAAGATCTGTTACATCGGCTGCGGTGTCACGACCGGAATCGGCGCCGTCATCAACACCGCGAAGGTCGAAATCGGCAGCCGCGCGATCGTCTTCGGGCTTGGCGGCATTGGTCTGAACGTCCTTCAGGGCTTGCGATTGGCGGGCGCCGATCAAATCGTCGGGGTTGATCTCAACAACGATAAAAAGCCTATGGCCGAGCGGTTCGGGATGACCGATTTTGTCAATCCGTCAGAGGTTGAGGGCGATCTCGTTGCCCATCTTGTGAACATCACCAAAGGCGGCGCGGATTACACCTTCGATGCGACCGGCAACGTGAAGGTAATGCGTACAGCGCTGGAAGCCGCCCACAAGGGCTGGGGAGAATCGATCATCATCGGCGTCGCACCTGCCGGAGCCGAGATTTCCACGCGGCCGTTCCAACTGGTGACGGGGCGGGTATGGCGTGGCACCGCTTTTGGCGGCGCGCGTGGCCGGACGGATGTGCCCAAGATTGTCGACTGGTACATGGACGGCAAGATCGAGATCGACCCGATGATCACACATCAGTTGAAGCTTGAAGATATCAACAAGGGCTTCGACCTGATGCATTCCGGCGAGTCGATTCGCAGCGTCGTGGTGTATTGATGGCCGCTGAACGTGCACCACGGCTCTGCGTTCTCATCGATGCAGACAATGTCCCTGCCCAATATGCCGAAGCGATCTTCGAAGAGATCGCCGGGCTCGGCGAAGCCTCGGTGCGCCGCATCTACGGCGACTGGTCGTCCCAGCGGCTGGCCAAATGGTCCAAGAAAGTCGCCGGCCTTGGCATGGTGGCCGATCAGCAATTCGCCAACACAATCGGCAAGAACGCCTCTGATATCGGGCTGGTGATCGCAGCGGTGGATTTCCTGCATTCGGGTCTGTTTGACGGTTTCGTGCTTGTGTCGTCGGACAGCGACTTCACCCGACTAGCGGCGCGCATCCGCGAACAGGGGCTGGACGTTTACGGCATCGGCGAAAAGAAAACGCCTGAGGCATTCCGGATGGCCTGCAAGCGGTTCATCTACGTCGAGAACTTGGGAAATACCGACCCCGAAAGCGCGGCAGAAGACGCCACCACCGCTGACCGACGGAAAGCGGCCCCCGTCCCCGAAACCACCGAGGCCCGATCCGACACGACAAAGAAGGAGCCGCCCTCAATGGCGATTCCGCTGGTGCTGCGGGCGATGAAGGCGATCGACCCGGACGGTGAGTGGTTTACGCTGGGCCAACTTGGCCAGTTCATCGGTCAGGCGCATGCCGATTTCGACCCCCGCACCTATGGCAGCGCAAAGCTCAGCGATCTGATCCGCAAGACCGGACGGTTCGAGGTGAAGCAGGGCAGCGGCAACACGCTGATGGTGCGCGATCGGGCCTAGCGGCCGTAGCGCGCCATGAATACGTCAACCGCGCCGTCGACAACTCGATCGACCTCGGCATCGGAAAATTCTGTCTGCACACCGAAGATCGCGCGATTGAACACGCGTGACTTGCAAAGTTCGGCAAACTGAAAGGCGGCCAATTCCAGATCGTCGATCCGCAACTCGTCCCGCGCGATCGCCTGTTTGAAGTAGGCCGAGAGCGTCTGGTTTGCGACAAGCGGGCCGGAGTTGTAGAATTCCTGTCCCAATTCGGGAAATGACGAAGACTCTGCAACACAGATCCTGAACATGCGCTGGCCGAAATCCGAAAGAAAGAACCCGATCATGTGTCGCGCGGCTAATCGCAGCACGCTTTTGGCGGGCGCAGTTTGGTCAATCGTCGCCATCGCCCGATCGGATTGACATCGACATTCCGACCGAACCACTTCGGTGAACAGTTGCCGCTTGTCCGGAAAGTAGCTGTACAGCGTCGCTTTCGAAACACCAGACACCGCCGCAATCTCGTCCACGCTGGCGCGTTCGAACCCATCGGACATGAAAACTTGTCGGGCACCGTCCAGTACCTGTTCGAACTTGCGTCCGCGCTTGATCGCCTGCTGCTGAACGTTCATCGGTCCATTCCTTGCCAGTCAACCTAGCCCCAACGCCCGGTCAGCGGCAAGGTATGACGTGGGATGCCGGTGCCACGCCGCGAGGCATTGTCTTTTCTTCGGAGCACAGTACGTTGAAATCGTTCTAATCGGAGTTGCCAATGATCCCCGGAATGACCTCGCGAAAGCGTTTCTCGGACCTTAGTGAACAAGAGATCCTTGCGCTGGCGATTTCTTCGGAAGAAGACGACGCGCGGATCTACCGGCAATATGCCGAACGGCTACGACCTGATTTTCCGGCATCCGCCAAAGTGTTCGACGACATGGCGCTGGAAGAGGATACGCATCGCCATCGCCTGATTGACCTGCACCAGAAGCGCTTCGGAGACATGATTCCGTTGCTTCGGCGAGAACACGTGTCGGGTTATTACGCGCGGCGGCCGGTTTGGCTGGTCGAGAACCTTGGCCTGGAGCGGATGCGCGAAGAGGCCGAAGGGATGGAGAAGCAGGCCGAGCATTTCTACCGGATGGCGGCCGAGCGAACGTCGGACGCCGATACGCGCAAACTTCTTGGTGATCTGGCGGCAGCCGAGGCCGGACATTCGGCGAAGGCTGACAGGTTGGAAGAAAAACACCTCGACCCTGAATCGCGCGACGCTGAGGACCGCGACGCGCACCGGAAATTCGTGTTGACCTGGGTGCAGCCGGGATTGGCCGGGTTGATGGACGGGTCAGTGTCGACGCTGGCGCCGATTTTCGCGGTGGCTTTCGCGACGCAGAACACGCACACGACGTTTCTGGTCGGGCTCGCCGCGTCAGTTGGCGCAGGCATTTCAATGGGGTTCACCGAAGCCGCGTCAGATGACGGACAACTGTCGGGACGCGGATCGCCGATAAAGCGCGGCATTGCGGCCGGAGTGATGACGGCGCTGGGCGGCTTGGGTCACGCGCTGCCCTACCTGATCCCACATTTCTGGACCGCCACGATCATCGCAATGATCGTCGTGTTCGTAGAGTTGTGGGCGATTGCCTGGATCCAGAACCGCTATATGCAGACACCGTTTTTGCGTGCGACATTTCAGGTCGTGGTCGGTGGAGCACTGGTTTTTGCAGCCGGCGCGCTGATCGGAGCGGGCTAGGCGAGGCAATTTTCCCCGCACCGCCGAGGATACTTCGGAACAGAAGATGGCGGGCCGCATACCAAAGACGAGGGCGCCGCTTGAAAGAATGAGGACATGAGATGCAGATAGTCTCCGAGAACCGGAGTTTCGGTGGGATTCAGGGCGTATATCGTCATGACTCGGAGGCAACCGGGACAGAGATGACCTTCGGCCTGTTTTTGCCGGAAGAATCGGCGCACGGGCCCGTGCCGGTGTTGTGGTTTCTGTCGGGGCTCACATGTACGCACGAAAATGCGATGGTGAAGGCAGGGGCGCAGAGTTGGGCCGCAAAGGCTGGAATTGCCTTGGTGTTTCCCGACACCTCGCCCCGGGGCGATAACGTGGCCGATGACAATGCCTTTGATCTGGGTCAGGGCGCGGGATTCTACGTTGATGCAACCAAAGCGCCTTGGGCACCGCATTTCCGTATGGAAAGCTATGTGATCGGGGATCTGGCAAATCTCGTGTTGGCGGAGTTCGCGATCGATGCCGAACGGCAGGCAATCACAGGACATTCGATGGGTGGACATGGCGCGCTAACGCTGGCGATGCGGAATCCGGGACGTTTCCGATCGGTTTCAGCCTTTGCGCCGATCTGCAACCCTGCGGCAAGCGATTGGGGCCGTAAACAATTGACGGCGTATTTGGGCTCGGATGAGGCAAAGTGGTCCGAGCATGACGCTTCGATGTTGATGGCTGAGCGTGGGTTCGACGGGCCTATCCTGGTTGATACCGGATCGGCCGATGCGAATATGAACCTGCTGCGGCCAGAGACCTTGGCATCCGCTATCGCAATCAGGCGGCAATCCGCAGTCTGGCGAATGCAGCCGGGCTATGACCACAGCTACTTCTTCGTGGCGAGTTTCATGGAAGAGCATGTCGCGTTTCATGCAGATGCTCTTTACGCGTGATTGTCATGTCGAGGGCGCTTGGATGATCTACGTCGACGCAGATGCCTGTCCGGTGAAGGCCGAGGCCGAAAAGGTCGCGACCCGGCATCGCCTGAAGATTTTCATTGTGTCGAACGGGGGGTTGCGGCTATCGCAAAATCCGCTCGTCCAAACGGTCATTGTGCCCGATGGACCCGATGTCGCGGACATGTGGATTGCAGAGCGGGCCGGGACCGGCGATGTAGTGGTAACAGGGGACATTCCGCTGGCAGCGAAATGCGTGGCGGCCGGCGCGCGGGTGCTCAAGCACAACGGCGAGCCGCTGACGCAGGCCAATATCGGCAACGTGCTGGCCACCCGGGATCTGATGACCGATCTGCGCGCCGCCGATCCGTTCCGGCAAGGTGGCGGCAAGGGCTTTACAAAGGCGGACCGGTCCCGTTTCCTCGATGCGTTGGAACGCGCGGTCCAGTCGGCCGGAAGGGATGCAAAAGATGGCGGTTGAGGCGGTAATCTTCGATATTGGAAATGTGCTGATCGAATGGAACCCGGAACGGTTCTATGATGCGAAGATCGGCGAACCGCGGCGCCGTGCGTTGTTTGGAAGCGTTGACCTGCATGGCATGAACGATAGGGTCGACCGTGGCGCACAGTTCCAAGAGACGATTTATGGAACAGCAGAGGAATATCCCGATTTCCGCGACGAGGTTCGAATGTGGCACGATCACTGGATCGAAATGGCAACGCCGGAGATACCGCATTCGATCAGTCTTCTACGGGCGCTCCGTCGCCGCGGCGTCCCGGTTTACGCGCTGTCGAATTTCGGGGTCGGCAGCTTTGAGTATGCGCAGAAAGTCTATCCGGTGCTCAATGAATTCGACCGCCCCTATATCTCTGGTTACATGAAGGTGGTGAAGCCGGATCCCGAGATCTACCGGATCGTCGAGAAAGACAGCGGGATCGCACCCAAAGCGCTGTTATTTACCGACGACCGCACTGACAACATCGAAGCGGCGGCCGCGCGTGGCTGGCAAGTTCACTTGTTCGAGGGATCGCAGGGACTTGCTGCACGGCTGGTTGCCGAAGGGCTGCTGAGCGAAACCGAGGCCGCGGCGTGAGTGTCGAGATTATCCCTTTTGCCGAGGGTGAGACGCTGCTTGATTGGCTCGCACTGACCGAAGCGTTGGAGGCGGGGCATCTGTTGCCGCGTGCCGAGATCAAGGATTCATTCCTGTATCGCGGCGACGATACGGTATTGTCGCGTGCTGCATGGATCGACGGGCTGGGCATCGCGGTGAAGACGGCGACGATCTTTCCGGGCAACAAGTCGGCCGCAAAGCCAAGCGTCAATGGCGGGGTTTCGCTCTTCTCCGACGCGGACGGCACACTTGAGGCCGTGGTGGATTTCCACCTCGTCACGAAATGGAAGACGGCGGGCGACAGTCTTTTGGCGGCTCGAAAACTGGCGCGCAAGGATTCGAGAAACATCCTGATCATCGGCGCGGGCACGGTCGCGCGTTCGCTGCGATCGGCCTATGGCGCGTTGTTTCCGGATGCCACCTATTCGATCTGGAATCGCACGCGGTCTGGTGCCGAGGCACTGGCGGCGGAATTTCCCGGCATGATGGTGGCCGATGATCTCGAGGCGGCGGTCAAAGGGGCGGACATTGTCACAAGTGCGACGATGACGACCAAGCCGATCCTGCGGGGGGAATGGTTGCAGCCCGGCCAGCATATTGACCTTATCGGCGCTTACCGGCCCGATATGCGAGAGGCGGATGATGCCGCTATGAAGCGGGCGCGGATCTTCGTGGACAGCCGCGCAACCACGATGGAACATATCGGAGAGCTGAAGGATCCGTTGGCATCCGGCGCGATCGATGAAGGTGATGTGCTGGCGGA
>JBBKVT010000086.1:0-5930 GCA_037968535.1 Paracoccaceae bacterium | reverse complement strand
TTGGTGGAGCCAAGGGGGATCGAACCCCTGACCTCTTGCATGCCATGCAAGCGCTCTCCCAGCTGAGCTATGGCCCCATCAGATGCGGGCAGGCGCTGCCGCCCGCCCGGTGTATCTAGGCAACTGCACAAGGCAGTTCAAGACAAAAACCGCGTGGCTTCAGTCGTCGTCGTTGCTGGCGACGTCGGCGATGTCGTCAAGCGAGACATCGTCGTCTTCGTCGTCTTCCAGAAGATCGTCGTCGGCCTCGACCTCGACGTCATCGTCCTCGACCAGAAGTTCATCGTCGTCCGACTCGGTGTCTTCCTCGACGACGACCTTGGCCTTTTCGGCGACAGCCACACGGGTGCGGGTGTTGGCATCCAGCGTCACGGTTTCGCCGGTGTAGGGGCTGATGATCGGCGTCTTGCCGAGATCGTAGAAACGTTTACCGGTCGTCGGGCAAATACGTTTGACGCCCCATTCTTCTTTGGGCATGTATCACCCCTTTCATCATTCGTCATTTCAGAGATTTGCTGCCCTCTGCCACAATGGCACAGGGGTGTCAAAGCCTTTCCCGCCAATCGCGGCACAGCGGTGTTACCGGTAGCGCCTTGTCTCGGCAATGCGCTAGTATTGTCGCAAAGACAACAGCAGGGGCAGTTATGGGGCAAGTGGTTCTTTCCGGCAATCCCCCGATCGAAATCACGCTGCGGCGCTCGGCCCGTGCGCGGCGGATTTCGCTGCGGGTGTCGCGCGTCGACGGACGGGTCACATTGTCGCTTCCGAACTGGACCGCGGAACGCGAGGCGCTGGCTTTCGTGCGTGAAAAGGAAAGCTGGCTCCGACGAAATCTGGACGCGCGAATCGAACCGAGTGCGCCGACGCATGGCGGGGTGATCCTGTTCGAGGGGCGCGAACTGCCGATCGAGGCAGCCGACGGCAGGTCGGTGCGGCTGGGCGACAGCTGCATTCTGGTGCCCGGTCGTCCAGAGCAGGCAGCGACCAGGATCAGGGCGTTTCTGAAACTCGCGGCCCGGGACCGGCTCAGCCAGGCCGTCGATCGCTATGCCTCAGCACTCGGGCGCGATGTCACGGGCCTTTCGCTGCGCGACACGCGGTCGCGCTGGGGGTCGTGCACCGCCGACGGGCGGCTGATGTTTTCCTGGCGCCTGATCATGGCGCCGCCAAGCGTGCTGGACTACGTCGCGGCGCATGAGGTGGCGCATCTCGTCGAGATGAACCACTCGGACGCATATTGGGCGGTGGTGCGCCGGATTTGTCCGGCTTTCGAGGCAGAACGCCGCTGGCTGCGTCATCAGGGCGGCCGCCTGCATGCGGTGCGTTTCGACGATTGACCGGACCGCGTCTGCGTGGTTTCTCTGACCTATGCTGATCCAGCCGAAGTCCCCTGATGCCACCACAGCGGCGCATGACCGGGTTTACCGGACGCTTCGGGCGCAGATCATGCACGGCGTCCTGCCGCCCGGTGAGGCGCTGACATTGCGCGGGATCGGCAGGACCTTCGATGTCTCGATGACCCCCGCCCGCGAAGCGTTGCGACGGCTGGTGGCGGAAGGGGCGCTGAGCCTGTCGGCCTCGGGCCGCGTCAGCACACCGGAACTGTCGAACGAGCGGATTGAGGAACTGGCGGCAATACGCGCTCTGCTCGAACCAGAGCTGGCCAGTCGGGCGCTGCCACGGGCCCATCTGGCGCTGATCGAGCGCTTGCAGGCAATCAACGGCACGATCGCAGAGGTGGTCGCGAAAGGCGATGCGATTGGCTATATCCGCAGCAATCTGGAGTTTCACCGGACGCTGTATCTGCGCGCCCAGGCCCCTGCGATGCTGGCGATGGCGGAAACCGTCTGGCTGCAGCTTGGTCCCACGATGCGCGCCCTTTACGGGCGCAGGCAACGCACCGATCTGCCGCAGCATCACCGCGCCATCGTGGCCGCATTGCGGGCCGGCGACGAGCCGGGATTGCGGCTTGCGGTGCGCACCGATGTGACGCAGGGACTGCGGATGCTGGTGGTGGATTAAGCCCGGATCGCTGGCGTGATCCGATCGGGAATGGGGGCTGTCTGCCCCCTCTGCGCCTGTCGGCGCATTCAACCCAGAGAGTATTTTCGAACAGATGAACGGCGTTCGCAGCCCCTTGATTTCAAGCGTGAATCGGGCCGTCGCCGCAAGCCAGTGCGGCCTCTCGGACGGCTTCGGAATAGGTCGGGTGGGCATGGCAGGTCAGGGCCAGATCCTGGGCCGAGGCGCCGAATTCCATCGCGACGCAGATCTCGTGAATGAGGTCGCCGGCGGCAGGGCCGATGATGTGCGCGCCGAGGATGCGGTCGGTTTCCTTGTCCGCCAGAATCTTGACGAAACCGTCGCCGGAAAACACCGCCTTGGCGCGGGCATTGCCCATGAACGAGAATTTGCCGACCTTGTAGGCGCGGCCTTCGTCCTTAAGCTGCTGTTCGGTCTGGCCGACGCTCGACACTTCGGGGCTGCTGTAGATCACGCTTGGGATAACCCCATAATTTACGTGGCCGTTCTTGCCCGCCAGCACCTCTGCCAGGGCCATGCCTTCGTCTTCGGCCTTGTGCGCCAGCATCGGGCCGGGGATGGCGTCGCCGATGGCGTAGAAGCCTTTGACATCGGTTTGCCAGTGCTCGTCAACCGCGATCTGACCGCGTTTTTCCAGTGTGATTCCTAGGGCTTCCAGACCGAGACCGTCGGTGAAGGGGTTGCGGCCCGTCGCGACCAGAACGGTGTCGGCATCAAGCGTATGGTCGCTGTCGTCCTTGCGCAGTTTGTAGCTGACCGTGGCCTTGCCGCGGGCGGTTTTGACGCCTTGGACTGCGGCACCCATGATGAAAGTAAGGCCTTGTTTCTTCAGGATTCTCTGGAACGTCTTCTGCACCTCGGCGTCCATGCCTGGGGTAATCGCGTCGAGATATTCGACCACCGTGACCTCGGCGCCCAGACGGGCGTAGACCGAGCCCATTTCAAGCCCGATCACACCCGCGCCGATGACCACGAGTTTCTTCGGGATCTTGCCAAGCATCAGTGCGCCGGTGGAGGTAATGACGGTCTTTTCATCGACCTCGACGCCGGGCAGGGATGCAGCATCAGAGCCTGTCGCGATGACGATATTCTTCGCCTCATGCACCTCGTCACCGACCTTGACCTTGCCGGGTTCCGGGATCGAGGCCCAGCCCTTGATCCAGTCTATCTTGTTCTTTTTGAACAGAAATTCGATGCCCTTGGTGTTCTGGGCGACAACGTCATCCTTGTAGGCCAGCATCGCCGGCCAGTCCACCGAAGGCGACTTGCCCTTGAGCCCCATGGTGGCGAAATTATGCTCTGCCTCGTGCAGCATGTGGGTCGCGTGCAACAGCGCCTTGGAGGGGATGCAGCCGACGTTCAGGCAGGTGCCGCCAAGTGTTTCGCGGCCCTCGACCACGGCGGTTTTCAGGCCCAACTGGGCGCAGCGGATGGCGCAGACATAGCCGCCGGGGCCTGCTCCGATGATGATCACGTCATAGGCGGGCATGGGGGTCTCCTTCGGTCGGGAAATGGGTCAAAAACTGTGTCTGCCGGGCGTCGGCAAAGTGTATGCAAAACGTATGGCACATGGTTGGCCTATATCAATGCGGCGAGAAGCATCAGCACGGTTGCGGAAAATCCGACCGCCCAGATCAGCGACCGCCAAGGCCGCCAGCCGAAGGCATAGGCCGGGACGTAAAGCACGCGGGCGGCAAGGTAGGCCCAGGCGCAGGCGGCGGTGAAACCGCTTGATTGGTCTGACAGCGTGACCACCACGACGGCGAGGGTGAACAGGATCAGCCCCTCGAAATGGTTGTTCATCGCGCGGTAAAGCCGTGCGGTGCGAGGCGAGACCTGGTCGATCAGATCACCACCCAGCCGGTCACGGTCACGCGGGCTGGTGGTCTTGGCGGAGCCAAGTTCTAGGTTGGCCGGCACCGCCATCAGCGCGTATTGCACGACTTGCAACAGACCGGCGAAGGCCAGGGCGGTCAGTTCGGGCGTCATTCAGAGCGCCAGAAGATAAAGCACGACGGTCGCGGCAAAGCCCGAGAGCCAGGCCAGCGTGCGCAGGCCGGTGATCCCGAAGGCATAGGCGGGCAGGTAGATCACCCGGGCGGCGAGGAAAATCTGCGCGGTCATCAGCGATGTGTCGGAAAACGCGTCGCGAACGTTCAGGATCAGGATCGCCGGCGCGACCAGGGTCAGCGCCACGACCGAGTTGTTGAGCGCACGCTCGATCCGCGCTGTCATTCCGGCGGCTTCGCGGCTTTCGTCGCGCGAGGACAGCAGGTAGCCCATGCCAAGCTGGCCCATCGCGCCGGTGGTCTGCAACAGCACCGTCAGCGCGACCAGAAGGCCGTAAAGGACAAGGATCGACAGTTCATCGGTGAACATCAGTGCGGCTCCGGCGTGGGTTCGGTCGGTGGCAGGGTAGCAGGTCGGACGTCAGTGTCACGCGATCTTCAGGAAATCGGCGGTCACCGCTTGGCCGAACCCGGTTTCGCGGTCAAGCCAGCCTTGCGCGCGGTCGCGGTCGTTGACCTCGAACAGGGCGATGGTGGCCGAGGGCGTGTCGACGTCGCGCCAGAGTTGCATCAGGGTGAGACCGGCTTGGGATCGGATCTCGGTGTCCTTGTCGAACTCGGATTTCCAGGTCGGGTAGTCGCGGGTGTCGAAGCGGGCGAGGAGGTGCATGGGCTGGTCCTTTGGTTGGGGTGCGTGTTGGGAACCGCTGGGGTTGCTCAATCGAATGCGAACTCAACAACAACGTCACCTGTTCTTAAATCAACGTCGAAACTCTGCGTTGATCCCCCTACCCCTTCTTTTGGTAGGTAAGTCAGCGTCGCAGTGTTTCCACAATTCTTCGTCGCCCTTAGTTCGAAGGTACTAAAAAATGATCTTGTATTTTTCGAACCCCAGTAGTCCGTCAGCTCCGCGCTAATCAACTGTTCGGCTCTAGCTATCTCTTGCGGTGCGATATCCCCAGAGCATATTTGAGTTGTTGAGGGGCTGCACGCGATCGGCAGAAGCAGGACCAAGATTGCCATTGCAGAGTTTGGTTTACGCATCATTTTGCTACGAGTTGCTGCTCTCTACGATTTGTTTCAACAGGAAGAAAACTATCGTCGCGGGTGGGGCGGTGGGTGCGGGTTGACAGAATGGGTTGAGAAGGCGGGATTGACAGTCTTTGTCGTCGGGTGTCGTCGGGTGTATGGTAGCAACCCGGACTGGCGTCCGGAACCACCCATCCTGCGGGTTGATAGGTCTAGTCTTAGGAGGCGCGAGGGTTTCCGGGAATGCACTTTTGCTCAACAATCCGGACGTCATATCCGCCAGACGCCCAAGTTGACACAATTCGATGGCAGGTGTCGCACGTCCAATCTTGGGCTGACTTCGGTGCATAACGCGGCTTTTAGGCAGTTGCCGCATCGCCTCTACTTCGGGGCGCCGATGTCTCCCGGATCATTGATGATCCATCCCTCACGCAGCGTCCCATTGCGGCCATCTTCCGTGAACTTTGCCCAGCAAAACTCGCAATGATCGTGATCCCAGAGGGTACTTGGCGACCTGTACCTTGCCCGGGTGAACTTCGGAAGTGGCGACCCGTCGGTCAGGCATCCGTAATAAAGCTCAAGTGCTTCCAACCTCCACGCGATATCCTCGCCGGTCTCCGAATCGATAATTGGCGCAAGCTTGACCAGAGCCACCCCTCACAAATCCATCAGCAACCGCCGCGGATCCTCCAGCGCCTCCTTCACCCGCACGAGGAACGTCACCGCCCCTTTGCCGTCGACGACGCGGTGGTCGTAGCTGAGGGCGAGATACATCATCGGGCGGATCACCACCTGGCCTTTTTCGGCGACGGGGCGGTCCTGGATCTTGTGCATGCCCAAAATACCACT
>JBBKVT010000085.1:0-5635 GCA_037968535.1 Paracoccaceae bacterium | reverse complement strand
TCGTCGCGGTGCGCCGGCAGGCAATGCATGAACAGCGCGTCGGGTTTTGCCGCCGCCATCAGCGCCTCGTTCACCTGGTAGGGCCGCAGCTGGTTGTGGCGCCGTTCGCGTGACGACTGGCTGTCGTGCATCGAGACCCAGGTGTCAGTCACCACCAGATCGGCGCCCTCGACCGCCTTTGCCGGATCGCGCTCGATCTGGATGTTGACGCCGGATTTGCGGGCGCGCCCGACCAGCGCATCCTCGGGGTCCAGCGTCGACGGGCCGGTGAAGGTGAAATCGAAGCCGAACTGCCCGGCGGCCTGCAGGAACGACGCGCAGACGTTGTTGCCGTCGCCGGTCCAGACCACCTTCTTGCCGGCAATCGGGCCGCGATGTTCCTCGAACGTCATCACGTCGGCCATGATCTGGCAGGGATGCGTGCGGTTGGTCAGCCCGTTGATCACCGGCACCGTCGCGTGGTCCGCCATTTCCAGAAGCGTCTGTTCCTCGAACGTGCGGATCATGATCAGATCGACATAACGCGACAGCACCCGGGCGGTGTCGGCGATGGTTTCGCCGTGGCCAAGCTGCATGTCGGCCCCGGATAGCACCAGCGTCTCGCCACCCATCTGGCGCACACCGACATCGAACGACACTCGGGTGCGGGTCGAGGGTTTCTCGAAGATCAGCGCCACCATGTGGCCCGCCAGCGGCTGTTCAGCGTCGCGGGTGCCCTTGGGCTTGCCCTGACGGGCATCCTTCATCTGGCGGGCCGCGTCGATCATCTGCCGCAGATCCAGCGCCGGCGTTTTGTCGATATCGAGAAAATGAACCATCGATCTGCAATCCTTAATTCGGCGTCAGGTCAGCGCGTTCCGGGCGGGGCGATCAGGGGCTGTCTGCCCCTCTTGTCCCCGCAGGTGCGGGGTCAATTCACCCCGAGAATATTTTTCAACAGAAGAAAGTCAGGCCGCGACCGCCTTGAGCCGGCTTGCCGCCCGATCGAGCCGCGCGACCGCGTCGGCAATCTCGGCGTCGGTGATGGTCAGCGGCGGCAACAGCCGGATCACGTTGTCGGCGGCCGGCACCGTCAGAAGCTGCTCGCCGTAGTTCGCCTTGACCACCTCGGCAGTCTCGGCCACGCATTTCAGCCCCAGCATCAGCCCGGTGCCGCGCACCGCCTCGAACACGTCCGGATGCGCCGCAACCAGCCCTTCCAGCTTCTGGCGCATCAGCCCGCCCTTGCGGTTGACCTCGTCGAGAAAGCCCGGATCCGCGATGATCTGCGTCACCGCCAGCCCGACAGCACAGCCCAGTGGATTGCCGCCGTAGGTCGAGCCGTGGCTGCCCACCGTCATCGCCCGCGCGGCGGCTTCCGTCGCCAGCACGACACCGAGCGGGAACCCACCGCCGATACCTTTGGCCACCATCATGATGTCGGGCGTGATCCCGGCCCATTCATGGGCAAAAAGCTTGCCGGTCCTGCCCATGCCGCATTGCACCTCGTCAAGGATCAGCAGGGCGCCGGATTCGTCGCAAAGATCGCGCAGGCCCTTCAGGCACTGGTCGGGGACCGGGCGGATGCCGCCTTCGCCCTGCACCGGTTCGATCAGGATCGCGGCGGTCTTGTCGGACACCGCGTCCCTGAGCGCATCGTGATCGGCCCATTTCAGATGCACGAAGCCGGGCAGCAGCGGGCCGAAGCCCTTGGTCATCTTCTCGGACCCCGCGGCGGCGATCGCGGCGGAAGAGCGGCCGTGGAACGCGCCCTCGAAGGTGATGATCTCGACCCGGTCGGGCTGGCCTTTTTCGTACCAGTATTTGCGGGACATCTTGACCGCCAGTTCGCAGGCCTCGGTGCCGGAATTGGTGAAGAACGCGGTATCGGCAAAGGTCTCGTCGACCAGCCGTGCCGCCAGCGCTTCCTGCGCCGGGATATGATAGAGGTTCGACGTATGCCACAGCCGGCCCGCCTGTTCGGTCAGCGCCGCGACCAGCGCGGGGTGGGCATGACCCAGCGAATTCACCGCGATCCCCGCGGCCATGTCCAGAAAGCGCCGGCCATCGGCCTCGATCAGCCAACTGCCCTCGCCTTTCACAAAGCTGAGCGGCGCACGGTTGTAGGTCGGCAGCACGGGGTCGATCATTGCAGTGGTCCTTTGGTCAGCAAGCCCAAGAGGTGCCAAAGGCATGCGGGCTAGTCAATGGAATTGAAAGATTTTGGGGCACGTCAAGGCGCGCCGGGACGGGGTCAGCGTCGTCGTCGCAGAAACGGGCAAGGGGCGTCAGGCTGCGTCATCCGAACCGGTTTACAACGCCCTGCGCGGCCTGTCCAGCGCCTGACCTGACGTCAATCCAACCGCCAAAACGTCGCAAACCGGTCGCCAACCGGCGTCCCGGCCGATCCGGTCCGTGACTTATCGGTCAAGCTCGGTGATACTGGCCGCAACGAACTAGAGGCCGGCGGACCGGCCCACACCACAGGGAGAGACCCGCGAATGTCAGATGGCACCATCGACCCGGACGCCGAAGTCCCGCACCCGATCGAAACGGATTTCGACATCGGCGAGCAGAACATCCAGCCGTTCGGAATGGATATCCACAACCCGGTATTCCTGATCTCGGGGATTTCGATCGTCGGTTTCGTGCTTATCACCCTGATGTTCCAGGATGCCGCCGGTGCGTTCTTCGCCGCTTTGCGGAATTTCCTGACCTCGCGGTTCGACTGGTTCTTCCTGTCGGCGGCGAATATTTTCGTGCTGCTCAGTTTCGTGCTGATGATCACGCCGCTTGGCAAGATCCGGCTGGGCGGCGATGACGCGGTGCCCGATTACGGCTACCTGGGTTGGTTCGCGATGCTGTTCGCGGCCGGCATGGGGATCGGCCTGATGTTCTTCGGCGTGTCCGAACCGATGTCGCATTTCGCCTCGTCGATGGGCGGCACGGTGGCGGAAGGCGGCGCGCGCACCGACTGGGCGCCACTGGGCGCGGCAGTCGGCGATATCGAGGCGGCACGCGATCTGGCGATGGCCGCGACGATCTTCCACTGGGCGCTGCACCCCTGGGCGATCTATGCGATCGTCGGTCTTTCGCTGGCCTTCTTCACCTTCAACCGCGGCCTGCCGCTGACCCTGCGTTCAGCGTTCTACCCGCTTCTGGGCGAACGCGTCTGGGGCTGGTGGGGCCATGTCATCGACACGCTGGCGGTCTTTGCGACGCTCTTCGGCCTTGCCACCTCGCTTGGCTTTGGCACCGAACAGGCGCTGGCCGGGTTCAACTATCTGTTCGGCTGGGGCACCGGGAATGTCGCCAAGGTGGTGCTGATCGGCGTAATCACCGCACTTGCCACGATCTCGGTGCTGCGCGGCCTTGATGGCGGCGTGAAGGTGCTGTCCGAGATCAACATCGGCCTGGCCGGCCTGCTGCTGCTCTTTGTGATCATCGTCGGACCGACCGGCGACATCTTCTCGTCGATCGCCTCGGGTGGGGCTGCCTATGTGAAGGAACTGATCCCGCTGTCAAATCCGTTCGGGCGTGAAGACACCAACTTCAGCCAGGGCTGGACCGCGTTCTACTGGGCGTGGTGGATTTCCTGGTCGCCCTTCGTCGGCATGTTCATCGCCCGGGTCAGCCGCGGTCGCACGGTGCGCGAATTCCTGTTCTGCGTGATCCTGATCCCGACCTTCGTGTCGGTGCTCTGGATGGGCGCCTTCGGCGGCACTGCGATCAGCCAGGTCGTGGCCGATGCCGGGGCTGCGGTGGCCGATGCACCGCTGGAACTGAAACTGTTCGAGATGCTGCGACCGTTGCCGCTGGCCGCGATCACCTCGTTCATTGGTATCATCCTGGTGCTGGTGTTCTTCGTGACCTCGTCCGACAGCGGATCGCTGGTGATCGACACAATCACGGCGGGCGGCAAGACCGACGCGCCGGTCGCCCAGCGAGTGTTCTGGTGCACGTTCGAAGGGATCGTCGCGGCAACCCTGCTGCTGGTCGGCGGCTCCGCCGCATTGTCAGCGCTTCAGGCGATGGCGGTTTCGACCGGCTTTCCGTTCACCATCGTGCTGTTGGCGATGTGTGTCAGCCTTGTCATGGGGCTGATGGAAACCCGCAAGAAGACTACCAAGAAGACCAAATAGACGCGCTGCGTCCCTGCCCTGCGCCCCACTTTGGGTGCAGGGCGCGCAAACGGGTCAGGGCTTGAGCCGGTAGCCCTGCCGGAACCAGAACCAGCACAGCCACAGCACCACCGCCGTCACCGCCGAGATCACGCAAAGTCCCAGCCAGGGATTGCTGTCGGACCGGCCGATCATCCCGTAGCGGACCCCGTCGATCAGATAGAAGACCGGGTTCCAATGGGTCAGGGTGCGCACCACCGGCGGCAGGCTGGCGGTCGAATAGAACGTGCCCGACAGGAACGACAGCGGCGTGATGATGAAATTGGTGATCGCCGCCATCTGATCGTATTTCGAGGCATAGATCGCCGCGATCAGCCCCAGCCCGCCCAGAAACATCGCACCCAGCACCACGAAGGCCAGCGCCCACAAGGGATGCGCCAGACCCGCGCCGATGAACAGCGCCATCACCAGCCAGATCGCCAGTGCGACCAGCGTGGCGCGCAGCACCGTGGCCGAGATATAGCCCAGCACCAGTTCCAGTGGCGACAGCGGCGGCATCAGCGTGTCGACGATGTTGCCCTGAACCTTCGAGGCCATCAGCGACGACGAGGTATTGGAAAACGCGTTCTGGATCACCGTCATCATCAGGATGCCGGGGGCTAGGAACTGCAGGAACGGGACACACATGACCTCGCCACGCGCTGGCCCGATCGCCAGTGTGAAGATCGACAGGAACAGCGCCGATGTCACCAGCGGCGCCAGCAGCGTCTGGGTCCAGACCGCGAGGAACCGCTTGGTTTCGCGCTCGGCCAGCGTGTAAAGCCCCAGCCAGTTGACCCGACCAAAACGCCGAACACCCATCGCCTTGATGTCACTCATTGCCGTTACGCTCCGCCTTTGTCTGTCGGGGGTGCTTGTATCCCGACCCCATGGGCGATTAGAATAGGGGCTGACCAGAAAATCCTGACGGCCAGGGCGAACCGCCCCTTGGCCGTTTTCAGTTGAGGTGATCCGATGTCCTGGACCGACGAACGCGTAGAGACCCTGAAGAAGATGTGGGGCGATGGACAAAGCGCCAGCCAGATCGCCAAGGAACTTGGCGGCGTGACCCGCAATGCGGTGATCGGCAAGGTGCACCGGCTGGGCCTGTCGAACCGCTCTGGCGCTGCCCCGGCGAAACCGGCGGCCAAGGAAAAGCCCGCCGCCAGCCCCGTTGCCGACAAGCCCGAGGCCAAGACCGCGGCGCCCGCGGCGGAACCCGTCGATAAGCCGATCGTGCCCCTGCGCCGTCAGATCATCCCGGCCGGCCAGCCACTGCCACCGCAGCCCTCGGCGAACGAGATCAGCCCCGAGGCGCTGGCGAGCGTCCGCGAGATCGAGAAGAAGTCGAAGAAGATCAGCCTGATGGAACTGACCGAGCGGACCTGCAAATGGCCGGTCGGCGACCCGGCAACGGATGATTTCTGGTTCTGCGGCCTGACCGTGCAACCTGGCAAGCCCTATTGCGAGGCCCATGTCGGCGTCGCGTTCCAGCC
>JBBKVT010000084.1:0-4708 GCA_037968535.1 Paracoccaceae bacterium | reverse complement strand
TGGAATGGGACCGGCCGACTGCCCTCATTCTCGAAGTCCACAGCCACCTCGATCAGAAGACAATACGCGCGGTGGCGTTCCAATCCACCGCAGGCCTTGCCCGTGGCGTTTCGGTTCATGCCAGCGGCGAGCCGGTCACCGTGCCCGTGGGCAAAGCCGTTCTTGGGAGGCTTCTGGATGTCGTGGGTAATCCGCAGGACGACGGGCCCGCCCTTCCTGACAATACACCGCGTCGGTCGATCCATGCGCTGCCGCCGCTTCTGAAATCCCAAACCGGCGCCACCGACGTGTTCGAGACCGGCATCAAGGTGATCGACCTGCTAACGCCGATGGCGCAGGGCGGCAAGGCCGCGATGTTTGGCGGCGCCGGGGTGGGCAAGACCGTTCTGGTGATGGAATTGATCCGCGCCATGGTCGAAAAATACGAAGGCACTTCGGTCTTCGCGGGCGTTGGCGAGAGATCACGCGAGGGGCATGAGCTGCTGACCGAAATGCAGGACTCGGGCGTGCTGGACCGCACGGTGCTGGTCTACGGTCAGATGAACGAGCCACCCGGAGCGCGCTGGCGGGCTCCGCTGACAGCCTTGACGATTTCAGAATATTTCCGCGACCAGAAGCACAAGAACGTCCTTCTTCTTATGGATAACGTGTTCCGCTTTGTTCAGGCCGGGGCCGAGGTATCGAGCCTTCTGGGCCGCCTGCCCTCGCGCGTCGGCTACCAGCCGACGCTGGCGACCGAAGTGGCGGGCCTGCAAGAGCGCATCGCCTCGGTGGCTGGCTCTGCCGTGACTGCCATTCAGGCGGTCTACGTGCCTGCCGACGATTTCACCGACCCTGCGGTGACCACGATTTCCGGCCATATGGATTGCGTCATCATGCTGTCGCGCGCCCAGGCCTCCGAGGGGTTCTATCCGGCGATTGATCCGCTGGGCTCGTCATCGATGCTGCTCGATCCGCTGGTTGTGGGTGAAAGGCACTACCAGATCGCCGAGTCGGTCCGTCAGACGCTGGCAAGGTTCCGCGAGTTGACCGACATCATTTCGCTGTTGGGGGTCGAGGAACTGGGCACCGCAGACCGCTTGATCGTCAAACGCGCAAGGCGGTTGCAGCGGTTCCTGACCCAACCCTTCATGGTGACCGAGGCCTTTACCGGCACGCCGGGCGCCAGCGTTCCGCTTTCCGAGACCTTGTCGGGGTGCCGGGCCATACTGGACGGCGAGGCCGACGGCTGGTCGGAAAGCTCTCTCTATATGGTCGGCACGCTAAAGGACGCCCGCAAGAAGGAAGCCGCGGCAACCGCCACGGACGCCGAGGCCGCGGCATGAGATTGCGTATCGTGACCCCCCTGTCCATCGTGGTGGACGAGGATGCCGACAGCTTGCGGGCCAAGGATGCCAGCGGCAGCTTCGGCATTCGGCCCGGACATGCCCCGTTCCTGACCGCGCTTGCGGTTTCCATCCTTAGCTGGAAGACCGACGGGCTCGAGCGGTTCTGCGCCCTGCGGGGCGGGGTGCTGACCGTGACCGGCAGTACCACCGTTGCCATCTCCACCCGCGAGGCGGTGGCGGGCGAGGATCTTGCCACGCTGGACGCAGAGGTTCTGGCGCGGTTCCAGTCGGACGCCGACGAAGAACGGGTTGAGCATGTCGAGACGATGCGACTGCAGATGGACGCCATCCGCCAGATGATCAGCAGTTTGCGCCAGGGCGCAGACACGGGACAGTTTCGATGACCGAAAACCAATCGGAGCCCCCCGAAACCGATCCGCTGGTCGAGGAAATCCGCCTGCATCGCGCGCGGCGAGACCGCTGGCTGCGCGAGGGTGACATGTCCGTCGGTCGACGTTTGGCGCAGATCGGCGTGCTGGGCTGGATCTTCGTGGTGCCGACCTTGGCGGGCCTGTTCTTCGGACGCTGGCTTGATGCGAAGTTTGAGACGGGCATCTTCTGGAGCGCGCCGATGATGCTGCTCGGGCTTTGCATTGGCGGCTGGACCGCTTGGAAATGGATGAACGCACGATGATTGATCTCTCCGCCATCCCGCTGTTCGTCCTTCTTCCGATCTGTTTTCTGGGTGGACTAATCATTGGATACGGCTATTTTCGCGCACTTCGCGAGACAGCCAATCTTCTCGTCAACGGGGGGGAGCCCCTGCGGGCGATCGCCCTGACCCTGGGGCGCATTTCGCTTCTGGCCACCGGTTTCTTTGTCGCCGTGCTCTTGGGCGGACTTGCCCTGCTGGCGACGCTTGCGGGCGTGCTTTGCGCCAAGGCCATCATACTCCGCCGGATCGGGAGGGACGAGCTGTGAACTCCCCCCTCGACTCAGTCGTCCTGTTCCAGCTTGGACCGGTTCCGATCACGCAAGCGATCGTAACGACATGGGCGATCATGTTGGTTCTGGTCGCCGGGGCGTTCCTCCTGACCCGCCGACTGGGCCTCCGGCCTAGCCGGCGTCAGGCCGCGCTGGAACTGATGGTCGCGACGCTCGATACCCAGATCAGCGAAACGACGGGCGCCGCCCCCGCCCCCTATCGCGGGTTCATCGGAACGCTGTTTCTGTTCATTCTCGTAGCGAACTGGTCCTCGCTTGTGCCGGGAATCGACCCCCCGACCGCAAAGCTTGAAACCGACGCTGCTTTGGCTGTTCTGGTGTTCATGTCCGTGATCTGGTTCGCAATTCGCGCCAGGGGTGTGGGCGGTTGGCTGAAAACCTTTGCCGCGCCCAACCCGGTGATGATCCCGCTGAACATCCTGCAAAGCTTGACGCGGGTGTTTTCCATGTTCGTCCGGCTGTTCGGCAACGTGATGAGCGGGGTTTTCGTCATCGGCATCGTCGCCTCTCTGGCGGGCCTCTTGGTGCCAATTCCGCTGATGGCGCTCGATCTGCTGACCGGGCTGGTGCAGGCCTATATCTTCGCGGTGCTGGCGATGGTGTTCATCACCTCCGCGGTCGAGACCGGCGCGCGCACCTCTCCGAACACCGACCTTGCCCCTGCCCCAACTAAAAAAAAGGAGACATGATGGACTATCTCAGCTTGGCCAGTATCTTCTGCGCCGCCTTTGCCGTGGCCTTCGGCGCCATCGGCCCCGCACTTGCCGAAGGGCGCGCCGTTGCCGCCGCGATGGACGCCATCGCCCGTCAGCCCGATGCCGCAAACACGATCTCGCGCACGCTCTTCGTCGGGCTGGCGATGATCGAGACGACGGCAATCTACTGTCTGGTGATCGCGCTCTTGCTGCTCTTCGCCAACCCGCTTCTGGGATGAGCGCATGACGCTGGATTGGTGGGGACTGGGCCTTCAGGCCATCAATGTCCTGATCCTCGTCTGGCTTTTGTCGCGCGTCTTCTGGCGTCCGGTTGCCGGGGCCATCACCCGGCGCAAGGAAGCGGCAGAGGCCATGCTGGACGAAGGCAAGACAGCACAGGCGAAAGCCGATGCAGCACTCGCCGAAGTCACTGAGGCCCGCGCCGGCATCGCCGCGGAACGCGACGCCATGCTTGCCGAAGCGAAGGCGACAGCGGACACCGCCACGAAGGCAGCGCTGAGGAATGTGCAAACCAAGGCAGACACCTTGATCGCCGCCGCGCGCACCGGCATTGACCGCGATAGAAACACTGCGCGCAAGGAGAACGCGGCGAGGGCCGCCGAATTGTCGGTCGAGATTGCAGCCCGGCTTCTGGGCCGGTTCAACACGCCTGCGGTTCAGGCGACGTTCCTTGCGCAACTTGTCGAGGCCATCGCGGGCATGTCCGACGCTGACCGAGCGGCGCTGACAACCTCAGAAGCCGATATCGAGATCGTCACAGCGACAGACACGGAGGACGCGGAGAGCGCCAAGATCGAACGCGCGGTAAAGGATGCGTTGGGCGGTACGCCCAGCTTTCGTCTTGTCACCGATCCCGACTTGATCGCCGGACTGGAACTGCGCAGCGCACATTTCGTGCTTCACAACAGCTGGCGGGCCGACCTCGAGAATATCCTGAAAGAGGTCGAGAATGCCGGTTGACGCGCCAGACTGGTTCGCCTCGGCGCAAGGCGCAGTGCATCGCGCGGCACTGGGTCCAAGACCCGAGCACAGAGGCCGTGTCGAGGAGATCGGGGACGGTGTGGCGATGATCTCGGGGTTGCGCGACGTGCGCCTCGACGAAGTTCTGCGGTTCGAGGGCGGCCAGTTCGGGTTCGCCCGGGTTCTTGATCCCGATCTGATTGGCTGCGTCTTCATTGACGCCGCGACCAAGGTCGAGTCAGGAGATGCCGTCTTCGGCACCGGCGAAGTGGTGAGCGTGCCCATCGGAGAAGCGCTGCTTGGGCGCATCGTGGACCCACTTGGCCGCCCGTTGGACGGAAAGGGGGCGATTGAGGCCAAGAATCGATGGCCGATCGAGCGCCCGGCGCCGTCGATCATCGAACGCGATCTCGTGACCCAACCGGTACAGACCGGGATACTCGTGATGGACACGCTGTTCGCACTTGGCCGGGGCCAGCGCGAGCTGATCGTGGGCGACCATTCCACCGGAAAGACGACGCTGGCCACCGACGCGATGATCGCGCAGCGCGACAGCGACATGATCTGCGTCTATGTCGCCGTGGGGCAAAAGACATCCAGCGTGCGCCGCGCCATCGACGCGCTGCAGGCGCATGGGAATTTCGCGCGCTGCATCGTGATGGTCGCGGGCTCCGCCTCGGCGCCGGGGCTGCAATGGAT
>JBBKVT010000083.1:0-37663 GCA_037968535.1 Paracoccaceae bacterium | reverse complement strand
GCAGCTAGCCCGGGAACGGAGCGTTCGAGAAAATTCATTGCAGGCGAGCCGAGGAAGCTGGCGACGAACCGGTTGGCGGGATTGTTGTAGAGTTCCATGGGGCTGCCAACCTGCTCGATGCGACCATCACGGAGGACCACGATCCTGTCGGCGAGCGTCATCGCCTCGATCTGATCGTGCGTCACGTAGATCATCGACGCCGCCAGCGTGCGGTGAAGAGCGGCGATTTCCACGCGCGTGTTCATCCTGAGCGCGGCATCAAGGTTCGACAATGGCTCGTCGAACAGAAAGAGCTTGGGGTCGCGCACAATCGCGCGGCCGATCGCGACCCGCTGGCGTTGACCGCCCGACAACTCGGCCGGACGGCGCGTCAGGTATTGGTCGAGATCCAGCATCTTGCTGGCTTTTGCTACCCGCTCCTCTACGACCGCTTTCGGCTGACCTTCCTGCTTCAGCCCCAGACCCATATTGTCCTTCACCGTCAGGTGCGGATAGAGCGCATAGGACTGGAAGACCATCGCGATGCCACGCTTTGCGGGGGGAATGCTGTTCACGACGTCGCCTCCGATGGTGATGGTGCCGCTCGATGCGTCCTCAAGCCCGGCAATGACCCGCAAAAGCGTGGATTTGCCGCAGCCAGAGGGGCCGACGAAGACAACAAACTCGCCGTCCTCCACGGTAAGGTCGATGTCTTTCAGGACATGGACAGAACCGAACGACTTGTTCACGTTTTCAAGTTTGAGGGCGGTCATGCGATCTCTCCTAGATTGATGGTTTGCGCGGTGCGGATGCTTTCATCCGCGGCAAGGCAAATACGGAGCGACTGCAATGCATCGGTCATGTGGCGGGTCAGGTCGATGTCACTTAGGATGACGTCGATGATCCAAGCCGCCTCGGCATTGCAAAGTTCCTGATGTCCGGGCTCGTCGGGCAGGTTGATAATGCGATCGTTTCCGGGACGGTGGACCAGCAGCCCGCCTACCCTTGTATGGCCGTCGACGTCATCAGACGCGCCCTTGTTGCCATCGACGATCGAGACCGAACCGTTCGGACTGACGACGTCCTTCACGAAAAACGCGGTCTCCGACATCATCGGTCCCCAACCGGCCTCGTACCAGCCGACCGAGCCGTCATCAAAGATCACTTGGAACTGGCCATAATTGTACATATCTGGCGCGATTTCGTCGGACAGTCGCAGGCCCATGCCGTGGACGCGAAGGGGCCGCGCATCGGTAATCTGGCACATGACGTCGACGTAATGGACACCGCAATCGACCAGCGGCGACGTAGTTTCCATAAGCGCCTTGTGCGACTCCCAGGTCGGCCCCTCGGATTGCTGGTTAAGATTCAGCCGGAACACATAAGGGCCACCCAGATCGCGCGCTTCCGAAATCAAGCGCTGCCAGCTTGGGTGGTGGCGCAGGATATAGCCGACGCCCAACTTGCGGTTCAGGCGGACGGCGGCCTCGATCACGCGCTCCGCATCGGCCACGCTGCCCGCTAGTGGTTTCTCGACGAAGACATGCGCGCCAGCTTCCAAAGCGGCGACAGCGTAGTCGGCGTGGGTGTCGGTGTAAGTCGCGATCACCACCAAATCGGGTGCCGTTTCGGCCAAGGCCGGGCCGAAGGCATCGTACATCGCATAGCCCGACAGCTCCGGCAGAAGATCGACAGACGATCGGTTCACCAGACCCACGATCTCGGACCTTGGGTCGGCATGGTGGGCCAGCGCGTGGCTTCGACCCATATTACCCAGACCGACAATAAGAACCCTCATTTGACCGCACCCGAGGTTATGCCGCGGATCAGCTGTCGCGAGAAGATGACATAAAGGATCATTACTGGAAGGATCGCCATAGATAACGCCGACAGGACTGCGTTCCAGTCTGTGACGAACTGACCAATGAAAACTTGGCTGCCAAGTGTCAGAGTCTTCACTTCTTCTGCCGGGGCGAGGATCAGCGGGAACCAGAGGTCGTTCCAGATCGGGATCATGTTGAAGACCGCGACCGTCGCCATCGCAGGTCGCACCAGCGGCAGAACGAGACGGAAGAAGATCTGGTACTCGCTCAGCCCGTCGATGCGACCCGCATTCTTCAGGTCGTCACTGACGCCTTTCATGAATTGCGAAAGGATGAATATGGCAAGCGGCAAGCCTTGTGCAGTATAGACAAGAATCAGCGCTGTCAGAGTGTTCACGAGAGCGGCCGAGACCATCATCTCGAGGATCGCCACGGTACCGATCCGGATCGGAATCATGATCCCGAGCGCGAGGTAGAGGCCCATCAACGTGTTGCCCTTGAACCGGTACTCGGCCAGGGCGAAGGCAGCCATCGCACCGAAAAGCAAAATTAGCGTCAGCGACACGACTGTGACGATCATTGAATTTTGGAAGTAAAGGAAGAAGTCCCCCTGCTTCAGCACAGTTTCGTAGCCGATCATCGAAAAGCTTTCGGCGTTCGGCAGCGCCAGAGGGTCGCTGAATATGGCCTTTCGGGTCTTGAAGCTGTTGATCAGGATCACGAGGACTGGAAATAGCGCGATGAGCGTATATGCGATCAGGACAGCATGTGCGGCGATTGTTGTCCCAGGCGTGCGGTGTGCATTGTTCATCGTCTGACTCCTTAGAACTGGTAGCTGCGCAAGCGGCGTTGGATACCGACGAGGTAGATGCAGACGCCGACCAGAATGATGCCAAACATGGCGGACGCGATCGCCGATCCCATGTGCGGATCGCCAAGCTGAAGCTGGAAGCCGAAAAAGGTGCGGTACATGAACGTGCCCAGGATATCGGTTGAAAAATTAGGCCCCGCCAGCGCGCCCTGCGCGGCGTAGATCAGGTCGAACGCGTTGAAGTTCGCCACGAACGTCAGGATTGAGATGATCCCGATAGACGGCAGGATCAGCGGCAACTTGATCTTCCAGAAAGCCGACATGCCGGTGATGCCGTCACACTCTCCGGCCTCGAGGATCTCATCAGGGATCGAGAGAAGGGCGGCGTAGATCAGCATCATCGGGATGCCCACATATTGCCAGACCGAGACGAGGCTGAGCGTCGTAAGCGCGTATTCTTCCTTGCCGAGCCACGGCTGGTAGAGAAATTTCAGACCGACCGCATCCAACATGCCGGGCGCGATACCCCAGATCGGAGACAGGATCAGTTTCCATGCGAAGCCGACGATCACGAAAGACAGGATCGTCGGAATGAAGATCGCCGACCGATAGAAGGCCGAGAAGCGCAGTCGCGGGCTCGACAGGATCGCGGCAAGAGCCACGCCGATCGGGTTCTGAACCAGCATGTGCATGATGAAGAACCAGGCGTTGTTGCCCAGTGCGTTCCAGAATTGATCCGACCAGATCGCGTCGCCAAAGAGCGTACGGAAGTTTTGCAGACCAACCCAGACGCGCTCTTGGTCGATCTTGGTAAAGAGCGACAGGCGCAGCGTGTTGAAGAGCGGATAGATCATCACCGCGGAGTAAACAAGGACGGCGGGCGCAAGAAAAACGGCAATATGCCATCTGACCTTGGGCTTCGAAAGTGTCGCCATCTCGCGACTCCTTTATGGTGTGATGGTGGGCAATGCCCCCGGGCGGTGACGATCGCCCGGGAGAGGGGTGCGGCCGAGTTTACTGCTGCGGCGCGTACCAGCTTGCCAACCCGTCTTGCAGACGTTTGGCGGCATCCTCCGGGCTTTCTTCGCCCTTGATCACGGCCACGGAGGCGTTCCAGGTGTCGTTCTCGAGGCTGGGCGTGCCACGTGAAAGAATTTGGTAAGTCGATCGGATCGAGCTTTCGCACTTCTCGCGCCAGGAGAGGAACTCTTGGGCCAGCGGATCTTCAAGTTCCACCGCGGCTTTGGACAGCGGGAAGAAGCCGGGAAGCTCATTGGCGAAGATGTTCGAGAACTCGGACGACGCCACCCAGTTGAGGAAAGTCTTGGCCGCCTCGGGGTTCTTGGTTGCAGCGTTCATGCCGATGCCGATATCGGTGTGATCCGAAATGTAGCAGGTGTCACCCGCATTCGCGACCGGCGGGTTGAAGGCGCCCATCTCGAAATCGGCCTGCGTGTTGAAGCCGTAAATTTCCCAAGAACCCGCCGGATATATCGCTGCGCGACCAAGCGTGAAGATGTTCTGGCTGTCGGGATATGTCTGCGCCTCGTAACCGTCGCCCAGATATGCACCCCACTTGGCCAACTGGCGGAACGGCGCGACCCAGCCTTCGTCGGTAAGCTTCTGTTCGCCGGCGATCAGAGCATTCCGGCCCTCTTCGCCCTTCCAGTAATTCGGGCCGATGTTGTTGTAGCCCATCGTGGCCGCTTCCCACTGGTCATTCGTTCCCATGGCCATCGGGATATAGCTGCCGTCTTCCTTGAACTTCTCCAGTACCGCGAAAAATTCTTCCTCGGTCTGGGGCACCTCGACTCCGACTTCCTCGAAGGCGTCCTTGTTGTAGATGAACCCATGGATCACCGACGCCATTGGCACGCAATAGGTCGCACTACCGTCGTCCGTCGACCAGCCCGATTTGGCGACGTCAGAGAAATTCGACATGCCCTCGAGGTCGCTTAGGTCGGTAAGATGCCCGGCTTGATAAAGCGCGAGCGAGGCGTCGAAGGGGCGGCACGTGATGATGTCGCCAGCCGACCCCGCGTCGAGCTTGGAGTTGAGGACGGCGTTGTATTCGGCCGGCGCGGACGGCGTGAACTTCACCTTGATGCCAGGATGCTCGGCCTCAAAGGCCGGGATGATCTTGTCCTGCCATATCGTCAGGTCGTCGTTGCGCCAGCTCTCGATAATCAACTCGGCTTCCTGCGCTATCGCACTCGTCGCGCTCAGCAGGGTCGTGACGAGCAGCGCGCCTTTCAGAGTTAAGGTTTTCATAGGTCTCTCCCTTGATTTTAAAGTTGGTCGGTGGTGGTCTTAGTCTCAGCTCTCGTTCCCGGCAGGCAATCCCGCAGGCGTCCGCCCGCCTTCGAAAGAAGGTCTCGGGCGTGTTCGATGTGAAAGCCCGAAGCGATCAAAACGGCAAGCTTGGTTTTGTATCCCGAATGAACGAGAGCCTGTTCGGCGGCGTCTTCCCGGACACCGGCAACCTGCATCACGATCCGCGCCGCGCGCTTGCGCAGCTTGATATTGTCGGGAACAAGATTCACCATGAACCCATCATGCACGTGTCCCATTAGAATTCCGGCCTGAGTCGACATCATGTTCAGAGCCACCTTCTGAGCCGTCCCTGCTCCGAGTCGCGTAGAGCCCTCGACGACCTCGACCGCCGTCGGCAGCGCAATAGCGACATCGGCCATTTCAAGAAGCGGTGAGCCGGAGACATTGGCGATCGCGACAACAATATTGCCCCGTGCGCTGGCCGTTTCGGCAAATGCCATGGCGAAGGGGGTTGTCCCGCTGGCGCTGACGACGATGGCAACATCGCCGGAAACCATGTCGCGCGCCGCTGCAGTCGCGTGTTCGATGTCATCCTCGACATCGCCTGGCATCACACCATCGACGGGGACGCCGCCCGCCATACAAATGCGCACCTGGCACTGGGCGATCCCGAATGTCCCTGGAAGCTCGCAGGCATCGGCAAGCGCCATAAGGGCAGAGCTTCCTGCCGCGGCGTAGTGCAGCGTCCTGCCAGCCGCCAAAGCGCTGGCTGCATGCTCGGCCGCAGCGTCGATTGCTTCTCGCGCCTCAGAGACAGCGGCGACAGCGGCCACATGAGAGGCAAGCATCGCCTCCAGCGCACCATCGCGCGAAAGCGCGTCTACGGGCGGCTTCGCTTCTGTCTGAGGCTTGATGTGGCGCACTTCGATTCCCTGTGTTTCAAGTGACCATACCGAAATAATACCTTTTGTCTACCAATTATTGTTAGAATCATATTACCGGCGTACGGTGACAATATCACGCCATTTTGGTATTGCTTTGGGCTTTTAATCAGTAAATAGGTATGCTATAGGTAATTAATGGCTAATACACACTCATACCAAATTTGCGCAGTCGACGGAGGCGGCACGGGGTGTCGTGCTGTTATTGCGCGCGCGGACGGAACGGTTCTTGCGCGCGCGTCAGGGGGCCCTGCCAACTACGCCACGGATGCCGCGCAGGCTGTAAAAAACGTTCTCTGCGCGGTCCACAGTGCCGCCCAGCGGCTTGGTATTGAAGGCTCGGCGCTGCATCGGCTTGTCGCGCACGTTGGACTTGCGGGAATCATGAGCGCCGCAGACGCCCAGGCGGTGGCGTCGCAACTGGCCTTTGAAATCTGCAGTGTGACGGATGACCGTGAAACGTCTGTCATTGGTGCGCTTGGTGCCCGTGACGGGGCGCTTCTGGCTATCGGGACCGGAACATTCCTGGCTGCACGGCGGGGCGACAAGATTCGCTTCTTCGGTGGTTGGGGCCTGAATGTCGGCGACCAGGCGTCGGGAGCCAGGCTTGGCCGGGAGTTACTGGAGCGCACGTTGCTTGCCTGCGACGGGATTGAGACAGACAGCGATCTGACCCGCGCGATCCTGTCTAGGTTCGAGGGCGCACCCGCCAATATCACAGCCTTCGCCGGATCAGCGAAACCGGCCGATTTTGCCGCATTCGCCCCGCTTGTCATCAATGCGGCCAAGGCGGGTGACCCCGTCGGGCACGCGCTGATGGAGCGTGGCGCGGCCTACCTGAATGCAGCTCTTGGATCCGCGGGCGTCTCGGAAGACGAGATCGTCTGCCTGATCGGTGGGGTCGGTCCGCTCTACGAACCGTACCTTGCGCCAGAGTACCGCGACCGCATCCGTCCACCCGAGGGCGAGGCGCTTGACGGAGCTGTTCAGCTTGCCCGTCGAAAACTGGAAGAAGTGGAGACCCCTGCATGAGTGTCGCGGAATTCCTTGAGCCCTCGGCATGGTTCCGACCCGATGCCGGTCCAAGATATGTCCAGCTTCGGCAACGTTTGAGCGACGGCGTGTCGCAAGGCATTCTCATGCCGGGCAGCCCTCTGCCGCCAGAGCGGGAAATCGCATCCATCACGGATTTTTCACGCGTGACCGTCCGCAAGGCGATCCAGTCGCTGGCCGACGAAGGCACGATCGTGCAAAAGCAGGGATCGGGATCGTTCATCTCAACGAAGCCCGAGCGGATTGAGCAGAAGTTGTCACGGCTAACGTCCTTCTCGGAGGACATGACGCGACGCGGGAAGACGTCGACATCTCGGTGGATGGAACGCGGGATATTCATGCCATCACCGATAGAGATGACCTCGCTTGGCTTGTCTTCCGACGATTCGGTTGCGCGGATCGTCCGTCTGCGACTAGCCGATGGCGAGCCGATGGCGATCGAGCGCGCCTCGCTCCCCACGGACATACTGCCTAATCCGCTCGCTGTCGAAACATCGCTTTACGAAGTTCTGGAGAGGAACGGCCATCGACCTGTTCGGGCGCTTCAGACGATATCGGCGATCAACATTTCCGAGCGGGACGCGGAGCTTCTGGCCGTACCGGCAGGGAGCGCAGGACTACGGATCGAACGCACGTCGTATCTCGAAAGCGGTCGGGTCGCCGAATTCACGCAATCTCTCTATCGGGGCGACGCCTACAACTTCGTCGCCGAACTCAGGCTTTCAAAGGAATCGACATGACTTCCGAAACTCATATGCGTCGGGAAATTCTCGAAATACCTGCGGCGATCGAAACGCTTTTGACGGACGGTCAGGCGGGCATGACATCGGCAGCTACGGCACTGGCCGAACGCGATCCCGCATTCATGATCTCGGTTGCTCGCGGATCGTCCGACCACGCTGCGACGTACTTCAAATACGCATGCGAGTTGGTGGCTGGCATTCCTGTTGCCTCTGTCGGCCCGTCGGTTGCGTCGATCTATGGCCGCAGTCTGAAACTGCGGGGCAGCGCCTGCATAGCAGTTTCGCAATCCGGCAAGAGCCCCGACATCGTCAGGATGTCCGACATGGCCCGCCAGCAGGGCGCGCTGACCATCGCAATGACAAATCATACGGATAGTGATCTGGCCAAGGTCAGTTCCCACACACTCGATCTGCACGCCGGTGCCGAGGTGAGCGTTGCGGCAACGAAGACCTTCGTCACATCGGTTGTATCCGCGATCTGGCTGTTGGCCGAATGGCAGAAAGACGACGCACTTCTCGCCGCCATTCACCGGCTTCCCGAGACTCTCGAAAAAGCCGCCTTCGCGGATTGGAGCGCCCTTGGCGAACAGATCGTCTCGCGGCCATCCCTCTACTGCCTCGGCCGAGGCCCGACCCTTGCCATTTCGAACGAGGCTGCGCTGAAGTTCAAGGAAACTTGCCAGCTTCACGCCGAGTCGTATTCTTCGGCGGAGGTCCTTCACGGGCCAATTTCAATCGTCGACACGGGGTTCCCCGTTCTTGCGCTTTGCGCCTCCGACCAAGCAGAGCAGCCGGTGGCCGACGTGGCCGACGAAATCGCGACCAAAGGGGCTGTAGTGTTCGTGACTTCTGACAAAGCCAAGCGTGCCGCGCGCCTCCAGAGCGTCCGCACAACTCATCCGCTTACCGACCCCATTTCGTTGATCGTCTCCTTCTACGCCATGGTCGAGCAGGTTGCCCTCTCCCGCGGCATCAACCCCGACGAACCGCGTCATCTGAAGAAAGTGACGGAAACGGTATGAGCCGGCGCGCGTTCGTCGGCGCCGACATCTTCGACGGCACGAAGCTTCATGTTGGAAAGGCGTTGCTGCTCGAAAATGGCCACTACCTCGGTGCCGTCGACCCGGACCGCATACCTGATGAGATAGAGGTCGTCACGCTGGACGGGGGCACACTCATGCCCGGCTTTGTGGACCTTCAGGTCAACGGTGGAGGCGGCGTGATGTTCAACGAAAACACGACGCCGGAAGGTATCGCCGCGATCGCAAGGGCTCATGCCATGACAGGCACGCGCGCGCTGCTGCCAACTCTTATCACCGATACGCCGGACAGAACGCGGGCTGCTGTGGATGCAGTAGATACCGCGATCGCTCGGGGCATTCCGGGGATTGTCGGCCTTCATCTGGAAGGTCCCCATCTCTCGATCGCACGGAAGGGGGCGCATGATCCGTCGCTGATCCGCCGAATGGACGATGAAGACGAGGCCTTTTTGCGCGACGCCGCACGTCGGCTTCCAAATCTCATGGTCACGGTTGCTCCGGAGAACGTGTCGAACGAGCAAATCTCCCGGCTCGCAAACGTGGGCGTCATCGTTTCGCTCGGCCACACGGACTGCACCCTGGCGGAGGCTGAGGCCGCCTTCGACGCTGGAGCGAGTTGCGTGACGCATCTCTTCAACGCGATGAGCCAGATGGGAAATCGCGAGCCGGGATTGGTTGGCGCTACATTGAATGCCAAAGGCATTTCGGCAGGCCTGATTGCCGACGGAATCCACGTTCATGCAGCCAATATTCGTGTTGCGCTGTCATCGGTACAATCGCCGCCGGGCGGGATATTCCTGGTAACGGACGCAATGGCCACCCTCGGCTCGGACATCAGAGAGTTCTACCTGAATGGGCGTCGCGTCCTTCGCCGCGATGGCCGGCTGTTGCTTGAAGACAGCACCCTTGCAGGGGCCGATCTGGACTTCCCCACCGCGATCTCAGTTCTTGTTGGCGAGGTAGGCGTCGTATCTCCGCTTGCCTACGCCATGGCGACGTCGTCACCCGCTTCGGTCCTTCGGGATGCGAAAGGATTTGGCGAATTCAGTATCGGAAAGTCGTGGAACGGCATCTATCTGGACCACTCGAACCGATATGTGGATCCGATGTTTGCCTGACGCGCGTTGGCTCTGATGTACCGCCGCTATTTCCCCACAAGCAGTTTAGGAACGCCCTCGGCCATTGCCTGACGGAAAGCCTGTCGGAAGGAAAATGCGGACATTCGAGGTTCCTAGACAAATAGAGCTTCCGGACGTCTCGAGCGAATAAGCCGGCTTTTGGATGAACAACCGCTTCGCTTTCAGACCAAGGGTCCCGGTTCGACTCACGAACTTTGGGCGAAGGAGGTGACCTGCATCAACTTCATGTTTTCAAGAATTTTGGAAACTGCTCCGGACATTGACCTTAGAAGTTCGCGTAAACTTCGACGCGCGCTTTGATTTCGTGTTGGTCGCCGGGAATTCATTCAGGGTCACGTCAATTTCTTTCCGTGCACGGTTCAACCCAACACCAGGCTCTTTTAAAGCAAATTTGAGGCGCGCAGGGCAGCTTCGTAACTTTTTAAGATGACAAAGCGCTCGCCATTTCGCTACGTCAAAACCAGTCCCGAAATCATTCGCCTTACGGTGATGCTCTATGTCCGTTTTCCGCTCTCACTCCGGAACTTGAGGACCTGCTGCACGAGCGAGAGATTGATGTAAGCCACTAAACGGTTCGATATTGGTGGTATCGCTTTGAACGGATGTTCGCCGCGGAGATCGTGTGAGAACACCCGCCGCCGCCGCGATGCGATGGGGTGAGTACATTGGCGGTGATCCCAGGGGATGCAGAACCGTCTGACACGGCGATGGCGGCGTCGCTAAGTGGCCGCGAGTGCAGCTCGGCGGCGACAATCGCCCGAATGCGCGATCGCAGCGCGGCGACCGAACAGTCGCCACCGGAAACCGATCTTGAAAAGAGAGAGGCAACGCCGATGATACCCCTTGGCGTTTCCACGGTCATGGACTGCGCGACGCGTGATACCGTACTTTGATACATGCCTACTATCTCGGCGACATCAGCGCGCAGAAGTGCGGGATCGGTCGCCGCAAACCGCACTCCGGGCTTCGGGACGAACGTGCGCAACGTGGCGATGGCCGCGCTGGCCTCTTTGATTCACAGTTCGCTCGCATCCGCCAAAGCCACGAACCCGGTTTCGGCCAACGACCCGATCAACCCCAGAAAGGCCTCGACGGCAACTGAGAGAAAATCGCGATCCCGCGCCTGTAGCTCTACCGTGGGCCGATTGCCATCGGGTGGTCTCCCGTCCGCGCAGCAGTCGCCCGAGGGTACACCGTCGGGTCGTCGTCCTTCCAGCTGCGATTGGTGATGCTTTTGTAACCGAACTGGCGCTTGCGGCCTCGCACAAAATGCCGGGTGGCAGTCACGCGGCTACCGCGCCGTCCGGGAATACGAACCGTTCCAGCCGTCGGTCGTCGAGAACCACAGGCTCGGCCCCGCCGGCCATCTGGTGCAATCCGAATTAGTCCGTAGCGACACAGAAGCTCGGGTCCCCGGATCGGCGTTTCGTAACGCGGATGGCATTCCCGAATGACCGGATCCACGCGCAAAGTCTGTTAAGCCGAGAAGGCTGCAGTCCCTTCAAGTCCAGGCGCGACGAGCCGTAGCAGGCAATCGCTTGGGCTGAAGACTGTTCAGTGGCGCGGAATGGAGTCGTCCAGATCACCGCTATCCTTACTCAGGCGGCGATATTTTAAGTTGAACGCTAGCATACCAGTCCGCGACCGCGCGAATGTCCGCATCTGTCATGTCGGCGGCGATCGCGGACATGATTTCATGGGTGCGTTTGCCGCCGCGGAAGGCGTGCAGTTGCGTGTCGATGTAGATGTTGGATTCGCCCGCAAGGTTAGGAACATCTTCTGCCAGACCAATGCCGTCGACCCCGTGACAACCGATACACGTTTCGGGCGCGCCGGAAGGGTCAACTGTCAGCGAAGCCTGCGCGATTTGACTGCCATACCAAGCTGCGAGGTCGGCAATCTGTTGATCCGAAAGCGCCTTGGCGACAATCGTCATGATCTCGTGTTCCCGGGTCCCGTCGCGAAACGCGGTCAACTGGCGGGCCAGATATCCCGCTGGCTCGCCGCCGATGTGGGGCGCAATCGGAATTTTTGCATAGCCGTCGATCCCGTGGCAAGTCCGGCACTGGCCGGCAAGGGTATGACCAGCGTTGGGATCGCCTACGACCGTCGACTCAGCCAGAACGACCCCGGCGAGAAAAATCCCGCCGAGGCCAAGGGTCATCGTTCGCTTCATTCGCCGTAACTGATCCGGTAAAGAGCACCGACCAGATCGTCCGATACCAGAAGCGAGCCGTCGCGAAGGTTTGCCACATCAACGGGACGACCCAGATATTCACCGTTCTCGTCAATCCAGCCTTCGGCAAAGGGCTCGGTCGTGACGGTCCCATCCTCGCCGATGAAACTGACCATCACGCGCGCACCGATCGGCGTCGTGCGGTTCCACGATCCGTGCTGGGCCGAGAAAATCGCGTTCCGGTACTTCTCGGGGAACTGCTTGCCGGTGTAGAACGTCATCCCCAGATCGGCTGCATGCGCGACAGTTTCCGACACCGGCATCGTGACTTCGACCGGCACCTCCTCGTTTGAATATTCGTTGGTCCGAACATCGCCGCCGCCGAAACACGGATGGCCGAAGTTCAGCCCCACGGCGGTCATGTGATTGATTTCGCCCGGCGGAATGTCGTCGCCCATTCCGTCGACCTGGTTGTCGGTGAACCAAGGTCACCGGTGGTCGGATCGAAATCCTGACCCACCGAGTTTCGGACGCCGCGTGCAATCACTTCGCGGCCAGTGCCGTCGGAATTCATCCGAATGATGCCGCCAATTCCAGTATCCATGTATTTCTGAATCTTGTCCGGCGGGAAGACATTGTGGGGTTGACCAAGGGAAATGTAGAGCTTGCCGTCAGGACCGATATCGCAGACCCGCGCGGTGTGATTGAAGCTCTCTTCATCGGCGGGAATCAGCTCGCCTTGCGGCACAACCTGACCGACCGCGACGTCGGGCGATTCGTAAAAGAATTCAGCCGCTGGAAACACCAGAACACGATTCTGCTCGGCGATGTAGAGAAAGCCGTCCGGGCTGAAGCAAACGCCGTTCGGAATCGTGAAGGTCAGCGAGGGCGCGAAATCCTTCACTTCGTCGGCAACACGATCCTTGTTGCGATCCGTGACGACCCAGACCTTGTCTTTGCGGGTCCCGACGAATGTCGCGACACCTTGCGGACCGACCGCGATATGACGCGCGTCCGGCACCATGGCATAAAGCTCGATCTTGAAGCCTTCCGGCATCTTGATCCGCTCCAGGTTCTTCTTGATGCTGGTCACATAGTCACCAGCCTGCGGAATGACGGTGAAGTCCTTGACGCCGGTGGACTGCATGTTTTGGAGCCGCTCGATATTTGGCGGAAGTTCAGCACTCTGTGCATGGGCCATTCCCGCCGCAAGGGACAGTGCCGCAACAGAAGTCAGTACTCGTCGCATAGTAGATCCTCCCTAAACTTGTGACTATTAGAAATACAATCTGCAATTGAAAATGTGGTTCTGTCAATTGGACTTGGCACAATAGCAAGACCTACCGGCTCACCGGGATGCCGTCAGGTCATTTAGTGGAGAAGTCTTCGTCTCTGTCCGGACCGGTCGCGCCGCTGGCCAGCCCTCATTTACCGATCGGAGCTTCGGCCAGACGGCTTGCCAGAAGGTCGCCGCTTTCGCTCAGTATCGGATAGGCGATCATCGTGAAGGCAGTATTGATCTGCTTCAAAGAACGTAGCGTTTCCTGGTGGATGTTGCTGGTTGCAAGGCTGTCCGCTTTGTTGGCGCGCAGCCGGTCGATATGCCTGCTTTGCAGGTCCACTTCGACAGTTCGAACCTGTTCCTTCTCTTCGACAAGTTGACGGGCGGCATCAGGGTCGGCGGTCAGCAGCACGTTCAATGCCAGTTGCGCATTGGACAAGACCCGGTCGTGAAAATCACAAAGCTCGCTTAGTCCTTGATCGGAAAATCGCAATCTTTCCGTGTGCATCTTTCGTGACAAGCCCACAAGGTTGCGGGCGATCAGATCACCCGCCGCTTCAAGGTTCACCGATATATTGGTCAGATCCATGCCGCTTTGCGCAGCGTCTTCGCCAATGCCCGCACCTTGCAGCCTGGCAAGAAACACCTTGGTCTTGAAATGCATCGTATCGACCCGACGCTCGTAGCTCGCGATCTGATCGGCAGTTGCTTCATCCCAAGCCTTGAAGAGGCGGATGACATTGTCGAGCATCACCTCGACGTCTTCACCAATGCGCAGAATCTCGCGGGTCGCGGCGGCCAGCGCCTGATCAGGTTTGTTCAGCAATGTATCGTCGAGCGCGCTGACCCTTGCGAAGTCCGGCGCGGCTTCTGTCGGCGCTGGTATGATCCGTGCGGCCAAGGACAGGACCGGCCCCGCCAACAATTGTCCGACAATTGCGATCATAAGGTTGAATGCGATGTGCAGGTTGATGGCCTGTTGGCCCGCCGTCCGCCCGAGCCAGCTCAGATCCGGCTGAAGCGAGGTGATCGCGGTCAATACCAAGACCGCGCCGCCGCCGCGTAACAGCACGTTGCCCAAGACTACTTGACGCGCGCTGGCCGATGAACCGGAGGTCAACGCGAAGGCAATCATGGCGCCGCCAAGATTTGCGCCCAGAACCAGCGCCATTGCGCCGGATGGGGGCAACGAACCGTGACTGGCCAGAGTGACGACAAGCAGCACCGCCGCCACGCTGGAATGTGCGGCCCAGGTGAAAACCGCCCCGATGACGAATGCGGTGAACGGATCATTCCCGAGGTAAACCAAGATGGCCTTCAGGCCCTGGGTTTCCTGAACCGGCGCGGTGGTTGTCCGGATCATGCCCAATGCCACGAATATCAGGGCCAAGCCGATAAGGATGCGGCCGACCTGACGCGTATTCTTCTGATTACCCTTCAGAAACAGCGTTACCCCTGACACAAGCAAAGCCGGGATCACCCAGGTTGGCGACAACAGTAGCAGCTTGGCTACCAGCGCCGAACCGACATCCGCCCCCAGAAGGACCGAAAGCCCGACGCTTGCGCCAAGCGTCCCGGCGGACACGAAACCGGCCATCAGCATCGCCACCGCGGTCGAGCTTTGCATCAGCAAGGACGCAACAAGACCGCTGCCGAGCGAGATCACCTTGCTGTCGGAACTGCGTCGCAACCAACGCCGCATCTCTACAGAATACCCGCGTTCGACCCCCGTTCTGACCAGACGGACGGCCCAAAGCAAAAGCGCGACAGCACCTGCAAGGTTGAACAGAAACAGTGCCAATCTTTCATTGCCTTTCATCGCGACAAAAGCGGCGGCGAGACAAGATAGTCCAGTGCCAACCGCGTGTCCGATCCTGCTTTTTCCTGCGGATCGGTCCGACTACGCTGTCATAAAACCGTTACAATGAACAACAGAAACTGGAACTGGGTATGCGATCCCCGTGGGTGACTGGTCCCTCAAGCCGGACCCCGCGGCATCTGTTACCTGCAAAGGTCGAAGCGGCCGAACGTCTCTGCAAATTGTTTGACTCAACGTCAATCATTCCGCACCATGACCGGATCGTCGTGACCATTAGATCGGCAGAAGACCTTTGTGACCAAAGGGCGTTCCATGCGTAATGTCGTTTCCACCCGACCTGCGGCCGTGCTCGCCCTTTTGCTTGGCGTCATGTCCCTCTTGCTGCCCGTAACAACGTCTGCCCAGTCGCAGGACGAGCGTGACTTGCAGACGGCATTGCACCTGTCGCTCCTGTTGCAGTCGTCACGCTCGGTCATCGCGACCAATCAGAAACTGATCAACAGTGATAAGGCGGGCGACAAGGGGCTGACGGGCGAAAGGGTTCTGGCCGACGCGATTGCGGCTTTCCTTGCTTCTAACAGCAAGCCGCCAATATACGCCGGTCAGGACGCACGCGAGGCGCGGCTGGTGCGAGCCCAGATGACCGCGATCGTCGATGTGATGGATGCGAACCAGTCCGCGATCAATCAGGAGGGCGTCGGTTTCAAAGGCTTTGTTCCCGCCGTATTTGGCCGTCTGGTGAACGAACGGTTTGCCGAGCTTGTCGGCGACGAGGCAACGATCAAGGTGACCGCACCACCGGAACTGGTGCGCAACCGCAAGGCGCGCCCCGATGCGTGGGAAACCGGCGCTATCCTCGACAGGCTGCAAGCCGCTGATTGGCCGGCCGGTCAGGTGTTCGCCGACATTTCCAGCATCGGTGAACGAAAGGCGTTTCGCGTTCTAGTGCCGGAATACTACAGCGAAGGTTGTTTGTCTTGTCACGGCAGCCCAGCCGGAGAGATCGACGTCACCGGTTATCCGAAGGAAGGCGGCCGCCTTGGTGATCTTGGTGGGGTCATCAGCGTCAGCCTGTTTCGCTGATGCGCGGTGCACTGCATTCCGGCAACGCGCTGCTGCATCTCGGGCTTTGATACATGGCCCGGTTCTCAATCCTGTCCCGTCTGGTTTTTCTGTCGGTCGTCCTTCTTGCATTTCTTGTGGCGACCAATGTTTTCCTGTCCTCACGTCTTTCGCGGAATGCCGGGGCGATTGCCGAAAATAACGCCGCCATCGGCATTCTCGCCCACGCCAATGCCGCAAACACCCATTTCGGAGAGCTGAAATACTGGCTGTCGGATCTCGCCGTGAGCCTGTTGATGCGGTCCGAGCGGAATGCGCTGGACGCCCGGGCGAAACTTGAGGGCGAACTGGACATTCTGCAGGCAGTGGCGCCCGGTCGGGTTACAACGATCCGCGCGGAAATCGACAGCATTGTGGACCAGTCTTTTCTGGCGGTCGATGCCTATACCGCAGATCAGCGAGTACTCGGGAATTCGCTTGTAGCCAAGGGGCAGGGCCATATCCGCGTCGTCGACGATGAAATTCGCGCACTCGTGGCGGAACTTGAAGCGGCCGCTGCGGTCAAGGCGGATCTCGCATATTCGGAAGCGACCCGCGCGGTCCGGCTTTCAACGTATCTGGTGATCGCGGCGGCGCTGGTGGGTCTGCTTCTGACCCTGCTTGTCGTGGGTTCAATCACTTCGCCTTTGCGGCGACTTCTGGCGTCGATCACGCGGATTTCCGATGGTGATTTGAACGCGCCGTTGCCGAAAGAGGGCAGGGACGAGATCGGTGCCATGACCCGCACACTGTCGATGTTTCGCGACAGCCTGATCGAACGCCAGCGGCTGACCGATCTGCGGGACGAAGCCGAACGGGGTCTGCAGAGAACCAAGACTCAACTTGTCGAGGCGATTGAGGCGGTCAGCGAGGGATTTGCCTTGTTTGATGCAGAGGACAGGCTGGTAATCTGCAACCAGCGCTACCAGGAAATGTATGCGGGGACCGGACTGACGATTAAGCCGGGCCTCTCATTTTCGAGCATCGCTGATCATGTCAGCAAGACCGGATTGGTCAAGGCGAACAGCGGCGCTGGCGACGACTGGGTCGTGCAAAGATTGCAGCTTCATCGCGAACCGTCCGGTCCGTTCGAACAGGAACGGGCCAACGGTAGCTGGCTTCGGATCAGCGAACGGAAAACTGAGGATGGCGGCATCGTCGGCGTGTACTCCGACATTTCCGAGGCCAAGCGAAAAGAGATCGAGCTAAGCGAGATGGTCGGAAGCCTTGCGGAGGCACGGGACGTGGCGCTGCGAGCGACTTCGGCCAAAAGCCAGTTCCTTGCGAACATGAGCCACGAGATCCGAACCCCAATGAACGGCGTGATCGGTATGAGCAACCTGTTGCTGGACACACCGCTGTCCGCCGCTCAGATCGAATACGCCAAGACGATCAATGAAAGCGCGGAAACCCTTCTGACCGTGATCAATGACATCCTTGATTTTTCGAAGGTCGAGGCTGGCAAGCTTGATCTAGAAAAGCTGCCATTCGACTTGCGCGATTGCGTCGAGGGCGCGCTGGATCTCGTCGCGATGTCGGCGGCGCGTAAGGGAATTGATCTGGTCTATTTCATCGAACCTGGCACACCGGAAAGTATCGTCTCGGATGCGACACGGCTTCGGCAGATCCTTCTGAACCTCTTGAACAATGCGATTAAATTTACTGAACGCGGAGAGGTCGTGCTGACGGTCTCGGGTGAGAAAAGCGACGGCGCCAACGGTCCAGACGACCTCTGCCGGCTGGCGTTCAATGTGCGCGACACCGGGATTGGCATTCCAGCGGACCGGGCGGGGCAATTGTTCCAGTCCTTCACCCAGGTCGATGCCTCGACCACGCGACGGTTCGGGGGCACCGGACTTGGTCTGGCGATCAGTCAACGGCTGGTGCAACTCATGGGGGGAGAAATCTGGCTGGACAGCACGCCGGGCGAAGGGACCACTTTCCATTTCACCATGGTCGCGCCCAGGGCTGAGGCAATCCACAAGGTGAACCTCAACGAAGGTCGGCCGGATCTTGACGGCAAATCGGCGCTGATTGTTGATGACAACCACACGAACAGGATACTTCTGACCCGGCAATTGTCGCAATGGTCGATGCAGCCCGTCGCGACAGGCAGCCCGCATGAAGCCCTGGACTGGATCAAGCAGGGTCGGTCGTTCGACGTCGCTATCCTCGACATGAACATGCCCGACATGGACGGGATCGATCTCGCCCGCGCGATTCGCAGGGCGCATGAACCTGCCGATGTCCCTGTCGTGCTTCTCAGTTCGATCGGGCAGTCGCAAGACCATGACGCCGGCAACTTGGCAGAGGTGGGTTTCGCCGATGTGCTGGCGAAACCGATCAAGCCGTCACCCTTGCTGAACACCCTGCTGAGCATTTTCGCGGGCAAGCCGGTTCGCGTCATCGACCGGATCGGCAGGAAAACCCAATCGTATGACGAGTCGCTGGCACGACGTCTGCCGCTGCGCATACTTCTGGCCGACGACAACTCGACCAATCAGAAGTTGGGGCGGCTGATCCTGAAGCGGTTGGGCTATCAGTCGGATGTCGCCGGCAATGGCAAGGAAGTGCTGGAGGCTGTGGCGCGGCAAACCTACGATGTCGTGCTCATGGACATTGAGATGCCGGAAATCGACGGGTTGGAAGCGACCCGGCAGATCATCGCAACTTACCCTGCCGGAACCCGCCCCCGCATAATCGCGGTGACCGCCAACGCGATGGATGGCGACAGGGAACGTTTCATCGCGGCGGGGATGTGCGATTATGTCAGCAAGCCGATCCGTGTCGAGGCGTTGGTGAAGGCGCTTGAAGGATGTGCAGATGCAGCGGCGGCTCTGAACCCGCTCGCAAATGGAAAGGAGGTCGATCCAATGACCCGCCCGACACTCGACCCCAAAGCGCTGAACACTTTGCTCGAGGTGATCGGAGGCGGCCGGGCTGCCCTCGATGATTTGATTCAGAGCTTTCTCGATGAAGGCCCCGGCCTGATCGCGCAGGCGCAAACCGCCGCTGCCGAACAGGATGCTCAGGGTTTGCGTCGCGCCGCACATACAATGAAATCCAGCGCAACCGACTTTGGCGCGGGCGATCTGGCGGCTGTGTCCGCAGCGCTGGAAGAACGCGCCCGTTCGGGCGATCTTGCCGAGATCAAACCGATGTTGGACCGGATGTCGGACCTGCATCGCATTGCGCATGAAGACTTACACAGAAGTCTTTCGAATCATTAACTAAACAAGATATCTTGCGGGGAACTGATGGAAGATCACAAGGGCCGGGTGCTGGTCGTCGATGATCACAAGACGAACCGGCTGAAACTGTCGCTCGCCGTGCGCAACCTCGGCCACTCCGTCGAAACGGTTTCCAACGGGATCCAATGTCTCGAACGGCTCGCCGAAGACGACTTCGACATCGTGCTTTTGGACATCATCATGCCAGAGATGGACGGCTTCGAAGTGTTGGCCCGGATGAAAGCCGCGCCAGGGCTGCGCGATATTCCGGTCATCGTCATTTCGTCGCTCGAGGATACCGAAGACGCAGTCCGAGCGATCGAAATGGGCGCCGATGATTTCCTGACCAAGTCGTTCAATCCTGTCCTGTTGAAAGCGCGGTTGGGCGCGGGATTGGAACGCAAGCGACTCCGCGACCAGGAGCTGGAGTATTTGCACCAAGTCGATCGGCTTGCCGAGGCAAGCTTGACGATCGAGGGCCGGGATTTCGATCCGGCCCGGCTTGAACTGGATGACATCGCAGAGCGGTCCGATCAGCTTGGCAACCTCTCGCGGGTTTTTCTGCAAATGGCCAGCGAAGTCTATCGCCGGGAACAGAATTTACGTAATCAGATCAGCCTGTTGAAGGGCGGTTTTCTGCTGCTGCTGTTGGGCGTGGCTTGGGGCCTGATCCCGTCACTGTCCCGGATCGTCATGCTTGATGGCCTGACGCCGCTCGGCGTTGCATTCTGGACGCTCGGCATCAGCGCCGGGATCATGGCGTTGGTGTCAGTGGCCACCGGTCGCTATCCCAGCTCTCGCTGGCCGGACATCAGGCGCTACTTGCTGCTCGGCCTGATCGGTGGGGTGCTGCCGCAATTGTTCCTGTTCTGGGTCGCGGCACATGTGCCAGCAGTCATCATCGCGATCGTGCTGGCTGCGGAATCCTTCATCGTCTTCATCCTCGCGGCCAGCATCGGGCTTGAAGCGCCCAGTTTCAAACGGTTTGTCGGACTGAGCCTTGGGCTGTGCTGTGTCATCCTGATCATCATTCCGGGCAGTGACGAGACCGGCGCGTCGGGCTGGCTCTGGATTGTCGCAGTGCTGGCAGTTCCGCTGTGTTACGCTGTCGAAGACATCTTGATTTCAGCGATGCCGGACAAGAATGCAGATATTCTGGCAACATCGACCGGGATCATTTTCGCGGCCGCAATTATCTTGATGCCGATCACGCTGGTCACGGGCGAGTTCATTGGCGCTGACATCGCGTTGCGCGAGTTTGGCGTGCCATTCGTGTTGATTGCCGTGATCAGCTCTTTCAGCACGGTCTTGCTGATCTTCACTATCCGGACGACCGGCGCGGTCTTTGCAAGTCAAGCGGGCTATTCCATGACCGCCGGGGGCATCTTGTGGAGTGTCATCTTGCTGGACGAGACCATGACGATCTGGATCTGGGCCGCATTGGCCTGTCTGGTTTCGGGGCTGGTTCTGGTTATGCCAAAACAAGGACGGTCGGAATTGTCGGAGGCCGCATTGCCGTCGCTCTGATGGGGTGAGCGGTCCGAAGCGTCGTGAAGGTGGGAAGATGGCGAAGAAGCAATACAATGATCTGAGGTCCGCGCGCTGGATGGCGCCCGACGATCTGCGCTCTTTCGGGCATCGCTCGCGCACGATGCAGATGGGGTATGGCCCCGAGGATTGGGAAGGCAAGCCGATCATCGCGATCATCAATACCTGGTCCGAAGCGCAGCCATGCCACATGCACTTCAAGGATCGTGTGGAATGGGTGAAACGCGGGATCTTGCAGCGCGGTGGCCAGCCGATGGAACTGCCAGCGCTGTCGTTGAGCGAGAATTACGTCAAACCCACGACGATGCTCTACCGGAACTTACTGGCGATGGAGGTCGAGGAACTGTTGCGCTCGCACCCCGTTGACGGTGCCGTGCTGATGGGAGGATGTGACAAGACCACGCCGGGTCTGGTGATGGGGGCCGTCAGCATGGGCCTGCCGTTCATCTACCTGCCGGCAGGGCCGATGTTGCGCGGCAATTTTGCCGGCAAGACGCTGGGGTCCGGTACGGACGGGTTCAAGTATTGGGACGAACGCCGCGCCGGGACGATCAGCAAAGAACAATGGGTCGGCATCGAGGGTGGCATCGCCCGCAGCTACGGCCATTGCATGACGATGGGCACCGCGTCCACCATGACGGCCATCGCAGAGGCGATGGGGTTGACATTGCCGGGAGCCTCCTCGATCCCGGCGGCGGACGCGAACCACCAACGGATGAGCGCGGAATGCGGGCGGCGGATTATCGAGATGGTCTGGGATGACTTGACACCTGACCAGATCATCACACGCGCGGCGGTTGACAATGCGGTCACGGTGGCCATGGCAACCGGCTGTTCCACGAACGCGATCATCCATTTGATCGCGATGGCGCGTCGTGCCGGTATTCCACTGGAACTGGATCATCTGGACCGGATCGGCCGCACCACGCCGGTCGTGGCCAACATTCGCCCGTCCGGCAAAGAGTATCTGATGGAGGACTTCTACTATGCCGGCGGCCTGCGCGCGCTGATGAAACAGATCCGCGAAAAGCTGGACGACACGGCGATCACCGTGACGGGCAAGCCGCTGACCGATGGTCTGGATGAGGTCGAGGTTTGGAATGACGATGTCATCCGACCCCTGTCGAACCCGGTCTATCATGAAGGCTCGCTTGCCGTGCTGAAGGGCAATCTGGCGCCCAATGGTGCTGTGATCAAACCTGCCGCCTGCGATCCGAAGTTCCACAAGCATTCCGGTCCGGCACTGGTTGCCGACAGCAATGCCGAGATGAAAAAGATCATCGACGATCCCGACTATCCGATCACGCCCGACACCGTTCTGGTGTTGCGAAACGCGGGGCCGCAGGGCGGTCCAGGGATGCCGGAATGGGGCATGATCCCGATGCCCAAGGCACTTCTGAAAGACGGGCACCGCGACATGGTGCGGCTGTCGGATGCACGAATGTCGGGCACCTCGTTTGGGGCCTGCGTGCTGCATGTCGCGCCCGAGGCGTGGGTGGGCGGGCCGCTTGCCTTGCTGAAGACCGGCGACATTGTCGAACTCGACATCCCGAACCGCAGTCTCAACATGCAAGTTTCGGAAGCCGAGCTTGAAGCGCGTCGCGCCAACTGGGTGCCGCCCACGCCGCACTATGCGCGCGGCTACGGGTTCATGTTCACCAAGCACATAGAGCAGGCCGACAAGGGCTGTGATTTTGACTTCCTGAAGTCCGAGTTCGGCGGGCCGACAGCCGAGCCCGAAATCAATTGAGCGAAGCCATCCGGCATATCGGTTGAACTCGACACTTGGGGATCAACTGGCCTCCGGATCACGATCTGTTGGGCCTAAGGTTGAATTGGGTTCTGTTCGGGGCCGCGTCTGGCGTCTATGAAGGCCAAAGGCAGAGGCCGATGCACAAGAGCCGACAGCAGATCGATGACAGACGACCCAATTGAGCCACTGAAAAGACCGCGCCGCCGGCGCCGCCGTTTCGGGCTTTGGATGCTGTTGAGCATTGCCTTCCTGCTTGCCCTGCTTGGCCTTGCCGGCCTGTCCGTCACGGGACGATCATTGACCGCGCCCGCCTGGATCACCGATCAGGCTATCCGGCGGGTCAATGACAGTTTCGAGCAGGGGCGCATTTCGCTGGGTCAACTGGCGCTGGAGGTGGACGATCGCGGTGTGCCGCGTCTCGTGCTGCGCAATGTGGGGATCTTCGATGCCCGCGGTGTAGAGGTTGCGCGGCTCAATAACGTGGGTGCGCGGTTCTCGTTGCGGACATTGCTTGAAGGCCGCTTCGAACCGGACGTCCTGCGCCTCAATGGCGCCCAGATCGTCGTGCGTCGCCGAGCCGACGGTCAGTTCGATCTGACGTTCGGGGCTGTCAGCGGGGCCAGCGGATCGCTGCCGGTGGTGCTGGACGAAGTCGAACGGATCTTTGCCTCCAGCCCGCTCAAGGCAATAAATCTGATCGAGGCCGGAGACCTGACGATCACGGTCGAGGATGCTCGATCCGGTCGCTTCTGGCAGGTGACCGAGGGCCGGTTGCAGATCCGGCAGGATCAGGACTCGCTGGATTATGCCATCTCGTTCGACATTTTCAACGGCACCGACGATCTCGCCAGAATGGTGCTGGGCCTGCACACGGACAAGCGCGATTCCTCGGCGTCGTTGACCACGACGTTCGAGAACGCGGCGGCGGGCGATATTGCCTTGCAAAGCCCGGTCCTCAGTTTCCTCGGGGTGCTCGATGCGCCGATCGCCGGGGCAGTGCGCGCGGAATTCCTGCCGACGGGCAGTTTGGGATCTCTGGCCGGATCGCTTGAAATCGCGGCGGGCGCGTTGCAGCCAAGCCCGCAGACAACACCGATCGGTTTCGAATCCGGCAAGGTGTATTTCCGCTATAATCCGGCGCTCGATCAAATTCGGTTTTCCGAAGTCAGTGTGGTGACCGAGGCCGGGCGCGCGTTGGGCAGCGGGCAGGCCTATCTGCAGGACTATCGAAATGGCTGGCCCTCGAGCCTTCTGGGCCAGTTCAGCCTGAGCGAGTTGCAGGCCGAAGCCGAAGGGCTTTTCCCCGCACCGGTCCGCTTTTCCGAAGGCGCCGTGGATTTCCGGATGCGATTGTCGCCGTTCGAACTGGACATCGGCCAACTCTATCTTGCCGAGGGGTCTGACCGTCTGCACGCCAAGGGTTCGGTCAGGGCCGGCCCCAAAGGATGGGAGGCGGCGGTCGATATAGGCACTGACGCTCTGGCGCGCGAGCGCCTGCTGGCGTTGTGGCCGGTGAATTTCGGGGCGAAGACCCAGGCCTGGGTCCAGCAGAATGTCAGCAGCGGCGATTTGTTCAACATCCATGCGGCCGTGCGCACCGCCGCGGGCGAAAAGCCGCGGGTCGGCTTAAGCTTTGAGTTCAGCGATGCGACCGTCCGATTCCTGAAGACCCTACCGGAAATCACCGGCGGCTCTGGCTATGCGTCGTTCGACGACTACGCATTCTCCGTTGCCCTGGAAAAAGGGGTCGTCGTGGCGCCGCTTGGCGGTTCGGTCGATCTTGCGGGCACCACTTACCGGATAAAGGACACTCGGGTGAAGCCGCCGATCGCAGTTCTGAACCTGCAGGGGACATCGTCAATCACGGCGGCTCTGTCGTTGCTGAATGAGCCGCCCTTTAACATCCTGCGCAAATCAACGTTGCCGGTCGAGCTTGCCAAGGGCCGGACGGCATTTCGAGCCGAGGCGCAGTTCGAAACCAGAAAGGGGCTGACGCCGCGCGACGTGGCCTACAGCGTGACCGCCGATCTGCTGGATGTGACCTCTGACGTGCTGGTGAAGGGGCGCGCGCTGTCGGCGGTCCGTTTGTCACTGACCGCGACGCCGGAAAAGGTTGCGATTTCAGGGCCGGCGCGGGTAGGCGCGGCGGCGGTGTCCATGAGTTGGGAAAAGCGAGCCGCGCCAGCGGAAACCGGCAAAAGCCAGGTCTTCGGCACGGTCGCGTTGTCGCGGCCATTTCTGGACGAGTTCTCGATCAACCTGCCCGAAAGCATGGTTGCAGGCACGGGCACCGGTCGCTTTCAGATCGAACTTGAAACCGGCGTGGCACCGCATTTCGATCTGGAAACGGACCTGACTGGCATCAGTCTGAACATTGCGGCCCTGGGCTGGCGGAAAGCCGCGAATGCCGCTGGACGCTTGCAGGTGTCAGGCGCGCTTGGCGCGGCTCCGGCAATCGAAGGGCTCAGCCTGTCTGCCCCCGGTCTCGACGCCACCGGGGGTCAGGTGACGCTGTCGGAAGCGGGTCAGTTGCAGACCGCATCCTTCGACAGGATTCAGGTCGGCGGCTGGCTCGACGCTCCCATCACGCTGACGGGGCGCGGCGCGGGGGTGGCACCGGCGATAGCGATCCGGGGTGGCACCGCCGACATCCGTAACGCCACATTCGGGACCGGCGGGCAGGGCGCTGGTTCGTCGCCGATCCAGCTTTCGCTCGACCGCCTGATCCTGTCGGAAGGGATCACGCTTTTTGGTCTGACCGGAACGATCGGGGGCGGCGCCGACACTGAAGGCAGCTTCACTGGCAAGGTCAACGGCGGCGCGGTCATCGAGGGCAGTCTGGTGCCGTCCGCCAACGGATCGACGATCCGGATCAGCAGCGATGACGCGGGGCGCGTGTTGCGGGATGCGGGGGTCTTTCGCAATGCCTTGGGCGGCACGATGAACCTCAGCCTGCGGCCCCGTGCAGAGCGCGGCGTGTATGGCGGGCAGTTGAGCGTAACGAACACGCGGGTCGTGAACGCGCCCGCGCTGACAGAACTGCTGTCGGCGATCTCGATCGTGGGGCTACTTGACCAGTTGAGCGGACCGGGGATTGCCTTCAGCACCGTCGAAGCCGCGTTCCGACTGTCGCCTCGGTCGGTTACCTTGACCAAGTCCAGCGCGATCGGGCCGTCGCTTGGCGTTTCGCTTGATGGGGTCTATGACCTGCGCACCAAACAGATGGATTTTCAGGGCGTGATGTCACCGATCTACTTTCTCAATGGCATTGGGCAGATATTCTCCAAAAAAGGCGAAGGGCTGTTCGGGTTCAATTTCCGGCTTACCGGCGCGACCGATGCGCCGGTGGTCCGGGTCAATCCGCTGTCGATACTGACACCGGGGATGTTCCGGGACATTTTCCGCTCGCCTGCACCCGCGCCGATCCGATGAAGCTTTCGGATTTCGACTTCGACTTGCCGGAGCGGCTGATCGCGACGCGGCCGGCGCGACCGCGCAGTGCATCGCGACTTCTGGTTGCGACACCTGACAGCATCGCAGATCGTTGGGCGCGGGATCTTCCGGATCTCTTGCGACCCGGCGATCGGCTGATCCTGAACGACACACGGGTGATCCCGGCGCGACTGTCGGGTGTGCGCAGACGCGTCGGTGCCGATGGCGCAACCGAAGCGCGGATCGAAGTGACGCTGCTGCAGATCGGCCCCGATGTGACCTGGCGCGCACTGATCAAGCCTCTGCGGAAAGTTCGCGACGGCGAGCGTATTGTCTTCGCATCCGATCTTTACGCCGATGTCATGGGCCGCGACGATGGTGCGGCAATCCTGAAGTTCAATTTGCAAGGCGCCGCCTTCGATGCAGCACTTCTGCGCTCTGGGGCGATGCCGTTGCCGCCCTACATCGCAGCCAAACGCGCCGCCGATGATCTGGACCGTGAAGACTACCAGACCGTCTGGGCCCGTGAATCGGGCGCGGTCGCGGCCCCGACGGCGTCGCTGCATTTCGACGAGGATCTGCTGCGACGTCTTGCCGACAAGGGTGTGAACTTCACCCACGTTACGCTGCATGTCGGTGCCGGGACGTTCCTTCCGGTCAAGGTGGACGACATCAGCCAGCACCGGATGCATGCGGAGTGGGGCGAGGTAACTGCTGTAGCGGCTGCGGACGTGAACCGCACCCACGCCGAGGGTCATCGGGTGATCCCGGTGGGCACCACCGCCCTTCGGCTGATCGAGTCTGCGGCGGACGAGCACGGCAAGTTGCATCCCTGGCGGGGAGAGACCGACATTTTCATCACGCCCGGCTACAGGCTGCGGGTGGCCGATGCGCTGATGACAAACTTCCACCTGCCCAAGTCCACGCTGATGATGCTGGTTTCCGCGGTGATGGGCACCGACCGGATCCGCGAGATCTATAAACACGCAATCGCCGAGGATTACCGTTTCTTCTCTTACGGAGACGCCTCGCTTTTGTTACCCGGCGGCGACGAGCGGCAGGATTGAGTCGCAAAAGCGCCACTAAACAGATGGCATAACCGGTAAGCTCCGCACTATCGGAGCGCTTGGAGTTGGCGATGATTACTGTGTTGCGCTCTGCCTGGCCGCTTTTGCTGGGCCTTATGTTGCTGATGGTAGGCAACGGGTTGCAGGGCACGCTCTTGGGCATCCGGGGCGCGATCGAGGGCTTCACGACCTTCGAGATGTCGATCATCATGGCGGCGTACTTCCTTGGCTTTCTTGGCGGATCCAGGATGGCGCCGGAAATGATCCGCCGCGTCGGCCATGTCAGGGTCTTTGCGGCGCTGGGATCATTCATCTCGGCGATCTTGATCCTTTATCCGGTGATGGCAGAGCCGATCGCCTGGATCGGACTGCGGATTGCGATCGGGTTTTGCTTCTCGGCTGTCTACGTGACGGCGGAAAGTTGGCTGAACAATGCGGCAACCAACGAAAACCGCGGCAAGTCACTCTCGCTTTATCTGATGGTGCAGATGATCGGGATCATCTCCGCACAGGCCCTGATCGCTTTCGGCGATCCGGCCGGCTTCGTCCTTTTCGTGATCCCATCGGTTTTGGTGTCGATCTCATTCGCGCCGATCCTGCTGTCGGTCAATCCGACGCCGGCCTTCGAGACCACCAAGCCGATGACGCTTCGCCAGCTGTATTACATCTCGCCCCTGGGATGCGTCGGCATCTTCCTGCTGGGCGGGGTTTTCGCTGCGCAGTTCGGGATGGCGGCGGTGTACGGGACCGAAATTGGGCTTACGGTCAAGCAGATCTCGGTTTTTGTCTCGTCGGTCTATATCGGCGCGCTTTTGATGCAATATCCGATCGGCTGGCTGTCGGACCGAATGGACCGCCGCATTCTGATTTGCGGCATTGCCCTTGTCGGAGGGATTGCCGGTCTGGTCGGCGTGTTCTTTGACGGAAACTTCACTGTCCTGCTCATCGTCGCATTCGTCGTGGGAGGTGTGTCGAACCCGCTCTACTCGTTGCTCTTGGCCTATACCAACGACTTTCTGCAGCGCGAAGACATGGCGTCTGCCTCTGGCGGGTTGCTGTTCATCAACGGTGTCGGCGCGGTCAGTGGTCCGGTCATCACCGGCTGGATCATGTCGGTCATCGGGCCATCCGGTTTCTGGCTGTTCATCGCGGCGCTGTTGATCGCGATGTCGGGATATGCCGCGTACAGGATGACTCGCCGCAAGATCAAGGGTCAGGACCGCGGCGCATATGTCGGCATATCGCCGACGGCATCTGCGGTGACGCTGGAGGCCGCGCAAGAATGGGCGAATGAGTCCACGGAAGATCAACAAACCACGTAGAAAGCGAGTTAAGTCTTGCCAAGTCATGAATTTTTGCAGACGGTTTCCTTGTCTGGGGGACACACCAAAGAGGAGGGTGGTCATGGCGAACCCTGAAGACATTCTGGCCTACTGGCTGGATGAAATCGGACCTAAAGGCTGGTACAAGGGTGGCGATGACCTAGACCAGCAAATACGGGACCGGTTCGAGAGCAGTTGGAATGCCGCGCATTCCGGTGCCTACAGCCTGTGGCTGACGTATCCAACGGGGACATTGGCCTACATCATCCTGACTGATCAGTTCCCGCGCAACATGTTTCGCGGATCCGCCAAATCCTTTGCCACCGATCCCGTCGCCCGCGCCGCAGCCAAGGCCGCGATCTCTCGCGGTTGGGACATGAAAATTGATGAACCGGCCCGGCAGTTCTTCTACATGCCGCTGATGCATTCCGAGAACCTGAGCGATCAGGACCGTTGCGTGCGCCTGATGCTGACGCGGATGCGCGAGGCAGGGGCCGGCAACCTGCTGCACGCCAAAGCGCACCGCGAGGTGATCCGCCGCTTCGGTCGGTTCCCGTTCCGAAATCAGGCGTTGTCGCGGGTGACGACCCCGCCCGAAACTGCGTTCATGGAAAGCGGCGGCTACGGCGCGACCGTGAAAGCGTTGCAGGCGGCCTGACCTCGGGTGAAGCTATGCGTTCCCGACAGGTCGGGCCTTCAGCATGGTCATTGGATTTTTCCGTGCCTTCCTTTATGGCTTGGCGCGAGATCGTTTAGCACTGAACAAATATCGAAACGGGGGAAAGCCGATGACTGCCAAATCGTTCGACCTGATTGTAATCGGCGCCGGGCCGGGGGGCTATGTTGCGGCTATTCGCAGCGCACAACTGGGCATGAACGTCGCGATCATCGAGCGCGAAAACCTCGGGGGCATCTGCCTGAACTGGGGCTGCATCCCCACCAAGGCATTGCTGCGGTCCTCTGAAGTCTTTCACCTGATGCACCGCGCCAAGGAATTCGGACTGAAGGCCGACAGCATCAGCTACGACCTTGATGCGGTAGTGAAGCGTTCGCGCGGCGTCGCAGCGCAGTTGTCTGGCGGGATCGGGCATCTGATGAAGAAGAACAAGATTACCGTCTTCATGGGCGAGGCGACAATCCCCGCCAAGGGCAAGGTCAGCGTCAAGACCGCCAAGGCGACAGAGGAACTGACATCGAAGAACATCATTCTGGCTACCGGCGCGCGCGCCCGCGAATTGCCGGGACTAGAGGCGGACGGCGATTTGGTCTGGACCTACCGGCACGCTTTGCAGCCACCCCGCATGCCGAAGAAGTTGCTGGTGATCGGCTCGGGCGCGATCGGCATCGAATTTGCGAGCTTCTACAACACGCTGGGTGCCGAGACGACCGTGATCGAGGTGATGGACCGCATCCTGCCCGTCGAAGATGCAGAGATCGGCGCTCATGCCAAGAAGCAGTTTCTCAAGCAGGGTATGAAGATCATGGAAAAAGCCATGGTCAAGAAGCTGGATCGCGCCAAGGGCAAGGTGACCGCTCATATCGAGATGGACGGCAAGGCCCAGACGATGGAGTTCGATACCGTGATCTCGGCTGTCGGCATCGTCGGCAATGTCGAAAATCTGGGGCTGGAGGCCCTGGGCGTCAAGATCGACCGCACCCATGTCGTGGTGGATGAATTCTGCCGCACCGGGGTCGAGGGGCTTTACGCCATCGGCGACATCGCCGGTGCGCCCTGGCTCGCGCATAAGGCCAGCCATGAGGGCGTTGTGGTCGCCGAACTCATCGCGGGCAAGCATCCGCATCCGGTCCGTCCCGAAGCCATCGCCGGCTGCACCTATTGCCAGCCGCAGATCGCGAGCGTCGGCTATACCGAGGCCAAGGCCAAGGAACTTGGCTACAAGGTGAAGGTGGGCAAGTTCCCTTTCATCGGCAATGGCAAGGCGATCGCCCTGGGCGAGCCTGAAGGCATGATCAAGACGATCTTCGACGAGGCGACCGGCGAGCTTCTGGGCGCGCATATGGTCGGCGCGGAAGTGACCGAACTCATTCAGGGCTACATCATCGGCCGAACCTTGGAGACCACCGAGGAAGATCTGATGAACACCGTCTTCCCGCATCCGACATTATCTGAGATGATGCATGAAAGCGTCCTTGATGCTTACGGGCGCGCCATTCACTTCTGAGAGTGGCCTCGGTCGCCGATGCAGACTCGGAGTCCAGGATGCAAAGATTTCTAATTGCAGTTGTTGCAACGTTTTCGTTAGTCGGTCAGGTGGCGGCCCAGCAAATCCTTGCGGTTTATGATGCCAGGCTCGGCCCGCAAGACAGAGTCAATTCCAGCGGCCAGCCGTTGCGTGATGTGTGCGCTGTGGTCCAGCAGGACCGAGCCAACTACCATCGCTTTGGCATACGCGATCCAGTCGATGACGGCGACCCGGTCTTTGGCGACCGCGACATGCGGGCGCTTATCGCCTCTGGATGTTCGCTGGAACCGGGCTACGAATACCTGGTCGACGCGATTTTCAACAGTCAGGGTTACGGTGTCATTGTCCGGGTGCAGGTCATCGAGGACGGTGGCAGGGTGCGGGTTCTGGTCAGCGAACGGGCAGGTTAGGGGCGCAGGGTCGTGCCGGTACTTGAAATCAGGGCGCTGCCGCAGCCGGACCCGACGCGGATCGAACCGGCGTTGAAAGCCACATGCAAGGCAATCGCCATGGTCTACGGTTGCGCGCCACGACAGGTCTGGGCGACCTGGGTGACGGTCGAGCCGGGGCAGTACGTCGAGGGCGATGCGGCTGCTGACCTGCAACCCGCAGACAGCCATCCGCCCGTCGCAAGGCTCTTGTGCTTCGAGGGCAGGGACGACGACACCATCGCCCGCACTTTGCGAGCCGCCGCCGACACTCTGTCGGCCGGCCTAGGCATCCCAGGCAACATCTTCATCGAATATGCCGAAGGTCGAAATGGGCGGGTGATCGACGGCGCCGGAGTGGTCCGCCGCTAGCCTGCAAGTTGCCGATGGCAGAGACGTGCCGCCGCCTGTAGAACCCCCGGCATGACGGACGCCACCAACACCAACCTTCCCCTCGTGCTGACGCTCTGGGTCGCTGGTCTTGGCGCCGCAGCCCAGTTCGGCAAGATCGCAGTGCTCTACGATCTGCTGGGGCCGGTCTATCGTGGCGCCGGGATTGGCCTGATGGTGTCAGTCGTGGGGCTGGTCGGACTGGTGTTCGGTGCGACGGCTGGCCTGATCGTCCATCGTATGGGATATCGCCGTGTACTGGTTGGCGCGCTGGCACTTGGCGCGGCAATGTCGGCAATCCAGGCCACATTTCCCGGTTACGGTCTGATGATGCTCACCCGCGTGATCGAGGGTTTCTCGCATCTCGCAATCGTTGTCACCGGACCGGTGCTGATTGCACGCGTCTCTGCACCCCGCCACCACGGGCTGGTAATGTCCTTGTGGTCGAGTTTTTTCGGCGTGTCCTTTGCGCTGACCGCGTGGCTAGGGCTGGCACTGGTCTCGGCCTTCGGTCCGGCTTCGCTTTTTCTGGCGCATGCCGCGATCATGGCAACTCTGTCAATGGTTCTGAGCCGGATCATCCCCGCCGCCGTCGCATCAACCGACCATGCACCGCTGACGCTGGCACGCCTGGCGCAACAACATGCCCGGATCTACGCGTCCCCCCGCGTTGCGGCGCCGGCACTGGGTTTCGTGTTCTACACCGCGATGTACGTCGCCCTTCTGACGCTGTTGCCTGCACAGTTCGCGGGACCTGAACGAGTGTTCGTTGCAACAGCAATGCCGCTGGTGTCGATCGCTGTGTCCCTGCCGCTCGGGGTGTGGCTATTGCGCCAGGTGCAGGCGGTGGTGCTTGTCCAGATCGGCTTTGCGCTGGCGGGGGTCGCGACGGTTTTGCTCTGGATCGTGTGGGGGCACACCGGCCCGGCGGTTGCGGCCGCGTTGCTGCTTGCCGCAGCGTTGGGGCTGGTGCAAGGGGCTTCGTTCGCCGCAATCCCGCAGTTGAACCGCACTCAGGACGACCGCGCCCACGCGGCCGGAGCACTAGCGCAACTGGGCAACCTTGGAACCACGTCCGGAACCCCTATATTGGCGGGGTTGATCGGGATATTCGGAACTTATGGCATCTACATTTTCATCCTGCCTCTCGCGTTGGGCGGCATCCTGATGACACGCTGGCTGTCAGCGCGGCGTTTCCGCCTGATTTGAGCGGCGGGCACCGGCGGAATTGCTCGTGTTCTTCTAATGTTCTCATTTTCTGGTTGGAGACTCCCGAGGCTTCAACTATCTCTTAACCAATCATCCGGGGGCCCTTGATGGCTGAGTTGAAGAATATCGAGGTGCGCGGCGCGCGCGAGCACAACCTCAAGAACATCGACGTGGATATTCCGCGCGATCAGCTTGTTGTTATCACTGGGCTTTCCGGGTCCGGCAAGTCCAGCCTCGCGTTCGATACGATCTACGCCGAGGGCCAGCGCCGCTATGTCGAATCGCTGTCGGCCTACGCGCGCCAGTTCCTCGATATGATGGAAAAGCCGGACGTCGATCACATCAGCGGTCTGTCTCCCGCGATTTCCATCGAACAAAAGACCACCAGCAAGAACCCGCGTTCGACTGTTGGCACGGTCACCGAGATTTACGACTACCTGCGGCTTCTGTTCGCCCGCGTCGGCACCCCCTATAGCCCCACCACCGGATTGCCGATCGAGGCGCAGCAGGTGCAGGACATGGTCGACCGCGTGATGGCTATGCAGGAAGGCACGCGCGCCTACCTGCTTGCCCCGATCGTGCGTGATCGAAAGGGAGAATACCGGAAGGAATTCATCGAGTTACGCAAGCAGGGTTTCCAACGCGTCAAGGTGAACGGTGAATTCTACGAGTTGGAGGAAGCACCGACGCTCGACAAGAAATTCCGCCATGACATCGACGTGGTTGTCGACCGGATCGTGGTGCGTGAGGGGCTGGAAACCCGGTTGGCGGATTCGTTCCGCACGGCACTCGATCTGGCCGATGGTATTGCGATTCTCGAAACTGCGCCGAGTGAAGGTGAGCCGGAGCGGATCACCTTCAGCGAAAAATTCGCTTGTCCGGTGAGCGGTTTCACGATCTCCGAGATCGAACCGCGACTGTTTTCCTTCAACGCCCCTTTCGGGGCCTGTCCGGCCTGTGATGGTCTGGGAGTAGAACTGTTCTTTGACGAGCGGTTGGTTGTGCCGGACGTGACACTGAAGATCGAGGATGGCGCTTTGGCGCCGTGGCGCAAGGGAAAATCGCCATATTTTCTGCAAACCATCGAGTCGCTCGCCAAGCACTACGGTTTCAAAAAATCCTCACGCTGGAAGGACTTGCCGGAGGAAGTTCAACAAGTTTTCCTGTATGGCTCGGGCGACGAAGAGATCGACTTCCGCTACGACGAAGGCGGCCGCGTCTATCAGGTGAAGCGCAATTTCGAGGGCGTGATCCCGAACATGCAACGCCGCTATCGCGAGACGGATTCGGCGTGGATCCGCGAGGAATTCGAGCGCTACCAGAACAACCGCCCCTGCGGCACCTGCAACGGCTACCGGCTGCGAGAGGAAGCACTCGCAGTCAAGATCGGCGGATTGCACGCCGGTCAGGTTGTGCAGATGTCGATCAAGGAGGCCTTCGCCTGGTGCGAAAATGTGCCGGCGCAACTGACGAAGCAGAAGAACGAAATTGCCCGTGCTATCCTCAAGGAAATCCGCGAACGCCTTGGTTTCCTTAACAATGTCGGGCTTGAGTATCTGACGCTGTCACGCAACGCGGGCACATTGTCGGGCGGGGAAAGCCAGCGTATCCGGCTTGCCAGCCAGATCGGATCGGGGTTGACGGGGGTCCTTTACGTGCTGGACGAACCCAGCATAGGCTTGCACCAGCGCGACAATGACCGCTTGCTCGGGACGCTGAAGAACCTTCGCGATCAGGGCAATACCGTGATCGTGGTCGAACATGACGAGGAAGCGATCCGCGAGGCGGATTACGTTTTCGACATCGGTCCGGGTGCCGGGGTGCATGGGGGACAGGTGGTTTCCAAGGGGACGCCAGCAGAGGTCGCCGCTGATCCTGCATCTATTACCGGGCAGTATCTGAGCGGAACGCGTGAGATCCCGGTGCCGAACGTTCGGCGCAAAGGGAACAAGAAAAGTGTAACCGTTGTAAAGGCTTCCGGGAATAATTTGCAGGACATGACTGCCGAATTCCCGCTTGGCAAGTTCGTCTGCGTGACCGGCGTTTCTGGCGGTGGCAAGTCAACGCTGACCATTGAGACGTTGTTCAAAACTGCCTCGATGCGCTTGAACGGTGCGCGGCAGACGCCCGCGCCATGCGAGACGATCCAGGGTCTGGAGCATCTGGACAAGGTCATTGACATTGACCAGCGTCCGATTGGTCGAACGCCGCGATCCAACCCCGCTACCTACACGGGTGCGTTTACGCCGATCCGCGACTGGTTTTCGGGACTTCCGGAAGCGAAAACAAGAGGTTACAAGCCAGGTCGGTTTTCATTCAACGTCAAGGGCGGGCGCTGTGAGGCGTGTCAGGGTGACGGTGTCATCAAGATCGAGATGCATTTCCTGCCCGATGTCTACGTGACTTGCGAGACCTGCAAGGGCAAGCGCTATAATCGCGAAACTTTGGAGGTTCGCTTCAAGGGCAAGAGCATAGCCGACGTTCTTGATATGAATGTCGAGGATGCGCAGGAGTTCTTCAAGGCGGTGCCCTCGATCCGCGAGAAGATGGATGCGCTGATGCAGGTCGGGCTGGGCTATATCAAGGTCGGGCAGCAGGCGACGACGCTGTCGGGCGGCGAGGCACAGCGGGTCAAGTTGTCGAAGGAATTGGCGCGGCGTTCCACGGGCCGGACTCTGTACATTCTGGATGAGCCGACGACGGGGCTGCATTTCGAGGATGTGCGTAAGTTATTGGAAGTCCTGCATGAATTAGTTGATCAGGGCAACACCGTGGTGGTGATCGAGCATAACCTCGATGTTATCAAGACGGCGGACTGGATCATCGACATCGGCCCTGAGGGGGGTGACGGAGGAGGTGAGATCGTTGCTGTTGGCACGCCGGAAGAGGTGGCGGAATGCTTGCACAGCCATACCGGGCACTATCTGAAGCCCATGCTGGACAAGCGGAAGATGGCCGCGGAGTAATATCTGCAGGACGAGCTGGACCGTGATATCAGGTTATCCCCATAATAATGGCATGTATTTCAAATTGTTACGGGTTATGTACGTTTCTCAGGCGTCAAGCTCGACCCAGATCGGCACGTGGTCTGATGGCTTTTCCAACGCGCGAATGTGCTTGTCGATCTGGCAGTCGAGCAGCAGGTCGGCGCATTGCGGGGTCAGCAGGAAATGGTCGATGCGGATGCCGTCATTCTTTTGCCATGCGCCCGCCTGGTAGTCCCAAAATGTATAAATATCAGGGGCTTGGGTGCGGGCGCGCAGCGCGTCGGTGAAGCCAAGGTTGAGAACGCGGCGATAGGCCTGGCGGGACTGCGGTAGGCCTAGGGCGTCTTCACGCCAAGCCTCGGGTCGGGCGGCGTCGATGTCTTGCGGGATGATGTTGAAATCGCCTGTCAGAAGAGAGGGTTCCTCTTGCGATAACAAGTCTTTGGCGCGGGTTCTTAATCTTTCCATCCAGGCCAGTTTGTAGTCGTATTTCGGCCCCGGTGCGGGGTTGCCGTTGGGCAGGTAGAGGCCGCAGACGCGAATCGCGGTCTTGCCGACGACGGTGGCTTCGATCCAGCGGGCGTGGTCGTCCTCGTCGTCGCCGGGCAGGCCCTTGGTCACATCTTCGATCGGCAGTTTCGACAGAATCGCGACGCCGTTGAAGGATTTTTGTCCATGTGTTGCAACGTTGTAGCCGCGATCCTCGAACAGTTCGCGGGGGAAGTTTTCGTCGATCGACTTGATTTCCTGCAAGAGCACGACATCGGGTTTTGCCTCGTCCAGCCAAGCCGGAAGTGCTTCTGCCCGGGCCTTGATGCCGTTGATATTGAAGCTCGCGATTTTCATGGGCCGTCCGATGATTGGTTGCGGTCAGGTTACGGATGCGAGCGGGCAGCGCAATGTCAGAATTGTACATCCGCGAATGTACGTTTTGTACGGGGGTGTTAGCTCGTGAATGTACATTCGGCGATGGCGGTTCCGGCGGCATGCGACCCCGGTTGGGAAATCCGGGGCTGGGGGCGTCGCTACTCGGTAACCGTAAACGTCGTCCACATTCCCAGCACGTAGTGACCCGGTATATTGCAATACAGGATGTAGGTTCCGGGTTTGAGAGTCAGGGTGAGCGATCCGGAGGCGCCGGACTCAAGCTCGGCAACCTCGCCAATGTGACCAGCGGCATCCTCGTCAACCTTCTCGTTTGCGGCGTCGTAGGGCAGTTGGGTGTTCACATCGGTCACGGGCGCAAGCACCATTTCGTGGATTATGGTCTTGGAATCGTTCTTCGCGGTGAATGTGATTTCGCCGGCGGGTGCCGTTGCGATGTCGAGCGTGATGCCCATCGGCGCCATCGGCATATTTCCCATCATGCCCATACCCATCGGGGCGACCGAACCAAGCATCTGCATCGAGTTGTCGCCGTGATCCCAGAGCGAGGCTTGAACCGTCGTCCCTGCGAATGCGGGCGACATTGAAAGACTCGTCATCGCTACCGCTACAAGAGCGATCGCCGTTCTGCGGGTGAGCTTCATTTGAGGTTCTCCTGAATTCAGAGCCCAAAGGCTCTGCGCAACAATTGCGGTTCCCCGACCGCCGCCACATTGATCTGGATCACCATCGCTGCTGAATGACGGCAAAGTTACTGCCCCGCAATCGCGCTGCCTGCCGCATGGGCCGACGACCACGCCCATTGGAAGTTGTAGCCGCCGAGCCAGCCGGTGACATCGACGACCTCGCCGATGAAATAGAGGCCGGTGACGGATTTGGTTTCCATGGATTTTGCATCGAGCGCGTCGGTCGAAACGCCGCCCAAAGTCACTTCGGCGGTGCGGTAGCCTTCAGAGCCGGTGGGCGTCAGTTGCCAGCCGGTCAGTTGGTCGGTGAGGGCCTGCAAGGCTGCGTCGGATTGATCGGC
>JBBKVT010000082.1:0-14121 GCA_037968535.1 Paracoccaceae bacterium | reverse complement strand
TGTCATAGACGCTGCTGGCCAGTGCCGTGCGGTTGGCGTCGGTCCAGTTCTGCCCGGACCGCACGCCGTCGACCTTCAGATCATAGGGCGCGTATTGCACGAAAACGGTCATCATGTGCGCGCCCGGCGGGGCCATCGTCGGGTCGATCTGGCTTGGGATCAGAATGTCGAAATAGGGCTCGGACGACCAGCGCCCGTCTTTCCAGTCATCGTACCCGAGTTCCAGTTCCGCCAGCGAGGTAGAACAATGCAGATCGCCCCGTAGAAAGGACGCGCCCTTGGGGGCGGCGGGGAATTCCGGCATTCGGTCCAGCGCGATGTTCAGCTTGGCCGAGGATCCGCGTATCTTGAAACGGTTCACCGCGCGGTGGAAATCGTCGGGCACATCCGCACGGTCCACATGTTTCAGGAAGGTCCGTTTGATGTCCATGTTCGAGGCCACGATGGGAGCGTCGAAGGTATCGCCGTTCTCCAGCGCTACGCCGACGACCTTGCCATCCTTGACCCGGAAACTGTCGATGCCGGAACCGGTGCGGATTTCGCCGCCGGCCTCTTCGAAGGCCATGCCGAGCGCCTTTGAAATCGACCCCATGCCGCCACGCGCGAAACCCCAGGCGCCGATGGCCCCGTCCACGTCGCCCATGTAGTGATGCAGCAGGACATAGGCGGTGCCGGGGGAGTAGACGCCCAGCCCGGTGCCAATAATACCTGACCCGGCCAGATGCGCCTTGATCAGATCGCTTTCGAAATGTTCATCCAGAAAATCGCCGATGGACATGGTCCAGAAGCGGATCGTTTCGCCCAGTTCGCGCGCGCCCAGCCCATGGGCCTTTTTGACCAGAAACGCCAGTTCACCCAGATCCCGCGGTCGCAACGAGGTCGGGTCGGGCGCATTGCGCAGCAAAAAGGGCCGGATAAAGCGACACTGGCGCATCACTGTCTGCGAGAACCGTGCATAGGCGTCGACATCGCGCGCGCTGTGCCGGGCGATCTCGCGCTCTAGCGCATTGTGATCGGACATGTAGGCAAAATAATCGTTGTCGGCGGTAAAGGTTGCGCCGCCTTCGTAGGGGATCACCTGCAACCCGAAACGCGGTAATTCCAGATCGCGCACGATCTCGCGGCGTAGTAGGGAACAGACGTAGGAGCAGTTGGAATAGGTCCAGCCGTCATGCAACGACCGGCTGACCGCGGCCCCGCCGATCCAGTCGTTCTTTTCGACGATCAGCGTTTTCAGTCCGGCCTTGGCTAGATAGCAGCCGGTGGTCAGGCCGTTATGCCCTGCGCCCACGATGATCGCGTCATATGTTGCCGCACCCAAGTGTTGTCTCCTCTCGTCCCTGAGGAAGTCTTATCCGAGCCACCACTGGCCGTAAAGTTTTTTTGAGCGCTCAAACAAAAACTATTGGAATGACATTTTCACATGGCTATGAAAAAAAGAACGGCACCCGGGGGAGGAATGGGTTTGAACGACAAATCGACCACAGGGCCAAGCAAGCCCCGCAAGGAACGCAAGGATAATGCCGATATGCGGCGGCGTCAGTTGCTCGAGGCTGCGGGCCGTTCGGTCATGCAACATGGGCTGGCCAGGACCACCCTTGCCACCGTCGCGGCCGAGGCCGGGCTGTCGCAGGGCGTGGCGGTGTTTTATTTTAAGTCCAAGAACGGCCTACTGAGCGAAACCCTGCGCGCCCAGTATCAGGCCCATGCCGACACCTGGCACGCGGCGCTTGATGTGGCGGGCAATGATCCGATGGACCGCCTAATGGCGCTGATCGAGGCGGATTTCGCCCCCAACGTCTGTTCTGCGGAATCCCTGTCGATCTGGTTCGCCTTCTGGGGCGAGCAGAATTTTACCCCGCAATATGCCGAGATCTCGCGCGCCTTCGACAAGGTGCGGGGCGACAAGATCCGCGCCATCTGCCGCGACCTGCTGCCGGGCGCGTCAGAATCGCGGGTGGATCATTTTGCCGAATGGATTGATACGCTGACCGACGGGTTCTGGCAGAACATCCACCTGAACCCGGATCGGATGACCCCGGCGCACGGTCTGGCCTCGACCCGTGCGATGATCGCGCAACTGCTGCAGCCGGAGTGACGACCTGCGGTTCTGTCGCAAAGTTTTCCAAAGGGCAAAGCCAGCATGGCTTTGTCAGAAATCCGCTTGAGGTGACCTGCTTCCCAAAAAATGGACCGTTTTGTGCTGGAATTTTCCAACTATGATCCCGAGCGCGGGAGAAGGAGAGTTCCATGAAAAAGAGCAAGTTCACGGAGGCGCAGATCGCATTTGTGCTGAAGCAGGTTGAAGATGGCACGAGCATCGCTGAGGTGTGTCGCAAGACCGGAATTGCGGAGGCCACGTTCTACAACTGGCGCAAGAAATACGCCGGTTTGATGCCGTCCGAGATGAAGCGTTTGAAGATGCTTGATGAAGAGAACGGCAGGCTGAAGAGGTTGGTCGCTGACTTGTCACTTGATAAGGCGATGCTGCAGGACGTTATCAAACGAAAGCTCTAAGGCCTGCTCGTCGCCGGGATCTGGTTGATGATCTGAGGGTGATCTGGGGTGTCAGCATTCGCCGTGCATGCGGCGTTCTTCTGGCCCAGAGATCGAGCTACCACTATCGACCGCATGGCGATGACCAGGCCGAACTCAAGAAGCGTATCAAGGAGATTGCCGAGACGCGTGTGCGGTATGGCTAAAGGCGCATCCACGTTCTTCTGCGCCGGGAGGGCTGGGAAGTGAATGCCAAGCGGGTTTACCGTCTCTACAACGAGATGGGCCTGCAATTGCGGAACAAAACACCCAAGCGCCGGGTGAAAGCCAAACTGCGCGAGGATCGGGTAGAGGCGACGCTGAGCAACGAAACATGGGCCATGGACTTCGTGCATGATCAGCTTGTGACCGGTCGCAAGCTCCGAGTTTTGACCATCGTCGACACATTCTCTCGGTTCTCGCCGGCAACCGATCCGAGGTTCAGCTATCCATTGGCCGACAGGTGAATGGTACATTCACCGTAAGGCGCGGCGAAGACGTCGTGCAAACGTTGGAGCGGGTCTGTCACCAGGTTGGCTATCCGAAGGCGATCCGTGTCGACCAGGGCAGCGAGTTCATCTCGCGCGACCTTGATCTATGGGCCTATCAGAAGGGTGTGGTTCTCGACTTCTCCCGGCCTGGGAAACCAACCGACAATGCGTTCATCGAAAGCTTCAATGGCAAGTTCCGTGCGGAATGCCTGAACACGCACTGGTTCATGAGCCTTGACGACGCCCGGTCAAAAATGGAGGAGTGGCGTAAGGACTACAACGAAGTACGTCCGCACAGCGCAATCGGAAACAACACGCCGATATCGCTGATGAACAGCTCAATCATGCGGCAAGCACCTTGAGCCCCAACCCCCGGAAAATCTCCAGCCGGGTGGTCCAAAGGCAGGTAGCAGCTCACCCATATCTGATCCTCCGATTCCTAAATATAGGGCCGGACCAATTCAGTGGGAGAGGATCAAGGCGGGCAGGGCGGTTTCGTCGCGTCCAGTCATGACCGAACGATCGCCCTTCCGCTACTTCAAAACCAGCCCCAAGAGTATCCGAACGACATTTGCCTGATCGAGCCCGGTTTCTTGCAGCGCCTGGTTCAACGTGTCCTGCACGTCTGACGCGGCCATTCCGGTGCAAAGCTTCCAGGTGATGATGTAGCGGCTGTAGTCATCCAGGATTGTGCTGAGATAGAACCAGCCCCAGCCGATAACTTTGAGATAAGTGAAGTCAGTCTGCCAAAGTTGGTTGGTTGCCGTCGTCTTGTCGCGGAACTCATCAGCTGCCTTCATCACGATGAAGGCTGGGCTGGTGATAAGATCATGGGATCGAAGAAGCCTGTAAACACTGGCCTCAGAGACGAAGTAGTTGCGCTCGTCGGTGAAGGTCACAGCCAGTTCTCGCGGGCTCAGCTCCGGCCGTGCCAATGCCATTTCCAACATTGCCTGGCGCACCGTGTCCGGGATGCGGTTCCAAACGCGCGCCGGATGCGACTTACGATCTTCAAGCCCTGCTTCTCCGAACTGCAAACACAGCCGCCAGTCGGGCAAAGGCTAAAGCGCAAACACCGCAACCCGGTTTGACCACAACCCCGCACAGCTTCGTTGCTCTGTGGGGGCACTCCGCCGTGCGGGCCTGTGGACAAACCTAAACCCAACAATTTGGAGCACTTTTACTCCGGCCAGATCCAGCCAAGTGGCGCACTTTTACTCCGGCGACTGGTGCGGTTTTAGTCCGGCGTTGACAGAAGGCGCAGTTCCAGCATTTGTTCAGCCACAACCTCCTTCAGATCACGGGCCTCACGCGTCAAACCGGTGACCTCGCTGGACGTCGCCTGACGGGCGGTATCACCGGCCAGCCGTTTCTTACCGGCTTGCATGAAGTCCTTTGACCAATTGTAATTCAGGCTTTCCGCAATCCCCTCACGGCGACAAAGCTCGGAGATCGAACTCTCCCCGCGAAGACCATCCAGAACAATCCGGATCTTATCTTCAGCCGAAAACTGTCGGCGCTTCTTACGCTTGATCTCTTTTACGTGTTTGTCAGCCGATCCATTCGGCCCTGTCTTCGATCTCATCTCGTATCCCTTCCAGGATTACGATGAGCCAAAAACCCTCGCTTAGCAAAATCACATAGTCTGTCTCAAAGGTCGTGACGAGTTACAGCTTATGCGCCTGTGTGAGCGTACCCCTCAAATTAACAAAACTGATCCGCTGACGGTGCCCTTCTAATAGGATAGTGACACCGGATTAAAAATTCTAGATTCCGAAAAACGGCCAAAAGAGCCCGCTTGGATGATACACTGAAACACTGCTTGGGCGCACTGGATGGGTTCGCACGCTGCGCAGTGAACGTCGGCTTACGTTTCGGCCATTGCGGGGCCGCGTGAAACACCCGCGGGATTGTCACAAGGCTTCGGTTGCCGCTCGTTGACCTGTTCTCCGTCGTGCGGGAGATTTCTCAATCTGGACATCTCCCGCGCCGGGTTGACCGGTGCCGCAATCCCGCCGAACTCGAGCTTTCGCGAAACTTTAATGACGCGCGTCGAGCGCGGCGCGCCACCTCTGTCGCTGCGGCGACCCGGGCGTTCAGATCAAGTTTTTCCTCAGGCTTCATGCTGTACTTCTCTTGATCAGGGTGACGGGTGTGAATTTGACCCGCGAGGGGATCCTTGGGTCGCCTATCCGACTTGTCAGCAGGTCCACCGCCAGTTCGGCTTGCACATCGCAGGGCTGAAGAAATGTCGTCAGCCCATAGGCTGACCATGAGGCCTGCGGGATGTTGTCATGCCCGATGATTTGAATTGCGTGTTCGTCCGCGTCACGTAGGTCCCTGCCTAGCTGGTCGATTACGCCGCAGGCAAGATAATCGTTGGCACAGAACAAAGCGTCGATCTGCCATTCGGCAAGCCCTTTCGCCCCTGTGAAACCCTGTGCATAGTCATTCGTGGAGATAGGAATGACTACGGGCGCGGCGCCCAACGATCGGCACTGGTCGGAAAACGCCTCAATGCGCATGCGCACCGAATAGGACGTGTGGGCGGCCCCTATGACTGCGGGTCGCGACGCGCCATTTTCGATGAAATGGGACGCCGCCATTTTGCCGGCCGCGACGTTGTCGGAAACGACCCTGTCCACAAAGTCTATATCTTCGCCCTTGTTGATCAGAATGATTGGAACGCCCCTGTCTGCGCATTCCTTGCACGCCGACGACGGCGGTGCATCCGAGGTCACTATCACGCCGGATACCGCGTATTGCAGCACCTGACCAATCAAATCGGCGGCATCGGCCCGGGCAGAAGTCGGCAGCAGTATCGGCCGCAGATTTCGCGCCAGCAGCGCGCGCGCGATCTGTTCGATCTGCTTTGCCCGAAAGGGATTATCGAGGTCAGCAACAACGATACCGACCAGATCGGACCGTTGGTTTGTCAGACTTCGCGCAAGGTAGTTGACTCGATAACCAAGCTCGGACGCCGCCTTGAGAACCTTTTCTCGGGTCTCAGGCGAAACGCTGGCGTTTGGCGTGAATGTGCGCGAGACCGCCGCACGAGAAACCCCAGCCAGACGGGCGACGTCGAACGATGTCACGTTGGTGTCAGGCGATGCCATTTCCCTTATCCCTAGGCACTTGGGGCAAAACCCGGCCGCATCAACTCGGGCATATCGGTGCAAATTGCCAGCACCGGCAACGCCATCATGTCTTGCAGGATCGCCGGACGTTCCTCATGCCACAGCACGATCTCGCGCTGCTGGTCAAAGGCACGCTGCAAAAGTTCCTGCGTCACCAGATCCTGCGGGCGTTCTCCGGCGCGCTCCCAGCACAAATGCAGAATGTCGGCCCCGGCGAGGTCGCCCTGAACATGCGGGTCAGCGCCGATGCGCACCAGAACCGCCAGCGGAAAGTCGCATTCGGCGTCGCGCAATTCGCGCACTTGCGCCGCGTCGAACGAGCCGAACCCGGCAAAACGCTGTCCGCACTCCGACATATGCCGCCAGCAAGGAATGCCGGTTCCCGGTGCCTTCAGTTCCACATAAAGACCGGTGCCCGTCTGGCGCCCCAGTTCCGCGACGTCCGCGAATGTCGGCACGCCGGTCCCCAGCTCGGCCAGTTCGGTGGCAGTCATCTCCGATATCCGCCGGTCGATGTGAAATACGCGCAACAGATGGTCGTCATGGCTGACCATGACAACGCCGTCGCGCGTCATTTGGGTATCCAGTTCCCACAAGTCGGCCCCCAGTTGCGCCGCCAGTTCGAACGAGGCAAGCGTGTTTTCGGTCTTGTGTCCACTGGCTCCGCGGTGGCCGATGCAGTACGGCAAGGTAGCCTTGTCCGTCGGCCAACCGAAACGCGTCAGGAACCGGTCAATCGGATGCGCCTTCATAGCCGGGCTCCGTCCTCGGCAAAGACCATGACCTTGTCGCCATTTGCCCCCCAGTTCACCAGATCGCCGACGGCGATGTCATCGCGAACCGGCTGGATTGACCGCAGGATGCTACCGTCGGCCAGCTGCACGTCGTAAAGATTTTCGCGCCCTTGGGTTTCGACGAACGACACCCGGCCGGGTATGACGATGTTACCGGCGGGGCCGAAATCCTCGGGGCGGATGCCCAGTGCCACTCTTGCGCCCGCAGGCCGCGACTTTACAGTTTTCGGAAACGGTACTGGCACATCGCATTTGTCGACCTTCACCACGTCGCCTTCGGCGGTGCCCTGAAGAAACGCGATCGGCGGGTTGCCAAGAAAGCCGGCGACGAACTGGCTGGCGGGATTGTGGTACATCTCGGTCGGCGTGGCGATCTGGTTGATCTTGCCGGCTTTCATGATCGCGATGCGGTCGCACATCGACATCGCCTCGACCTGGTCGTGGGTGACGAGGATTGCTGTGATCCCGGTTTCAAGCTGAATGCGGCGGATTTCCGAGCGCATTTCAAGCCGAAGTCCGGCGTCGAGGTTTGCCAGCGGCTCGTCCAGCAGCAACACGTCGGGTTTGCGCACCAACGCCCGAGCCAAGGCAACCCGCTGTTGCTGCCCGCCGGAAAGTTCGGCAGGTCGGCGCGCCATCAAGTCTTCGATATGCACCATCGCCGCGATTTCATCGACCTGCCGTTTGATCTCGGTAGACGGAAGACGGTTGACCATCAGCGGAAAGCCAATGTTTTCGGTCACGGTCATATGCGGGTAGAGCGCATAGGACTGGAAAACCACTCCGACATTGCGCTGTTGGCTGGGAATGTTCGACACGTCGCGGTCACCGAACAGGATCCGCCCGGTCGTCACCTTGTGGATGCCGCAGATGGCGAAAAGCGTCGTGGATTTTCCGCATCCCGACGGCCCCAGCAGCGCCAGCATCTCGCCGCTCCTTATTTCGAGGTTCATGTTCTCGATGACCTTGAAAGTACCGAAGCTTTTGCCGAAGTTTTCAAGCAGTATCCGCATCAGCCTTTCGACCCTCCGCCGTAGATGTTCATCAAGTGCTTCTGGAAGAACAGGAACAGGATCAGCACCGGAATGATGTAAAAGATGCCGACCGATTTGAAGAGCGCGAGATCGAAGTTGTTGTCGTCCGCGATCAGTCCGGCGAGGTAGACCGACAGCACCTGCACCTTATTGCCGGGTGTCAGTACCTGAGGTAGGATGTATTCGCTCCAGCCGGACAGGAATGAAAACAATCCCACCGCCATCAACGCGGGCATCACCTGTGGCAACACCAAACGCCGCCACACAGTAAAGCGCGAGGCACCATCGGTGATACCGGCCATTTCGATTTCCCAGGGGACCGTGTCATAGAACCCCTTCATCAGCCAGATTCCCAGCGGCAGATCCAGCGCGGCTTTTACCAGAATCACGCCGATCAGCGAATTGTAGAGCCCGACCATCTGCAGAACGATGAAAATGGCAATGATCAGCGTTACCGACGGAAACGCGTGCAACACCATGACTCCGGCCAGGAAATAAGCCCGACCCGGCACGTTCAGCCGTGACAGGACATACCCAGCGGTGGACGACACCAGCAGAACGATTATGGTCGTCGAGGTCGCAAAGACCAGAGTGTTGAATGTCACCCGCCAGATGTTGGCCTTGCCAGGGCGATCCTGCCAGAGAAAGGTCCAGTGTTCCAAGGTGAAGCGGTTCGGGATCAACGAGCCGGGCGCGTGATCGGTGATCGTATCCACAAAGAGATAGATGAACATCAGAACAAGCGGAGCCGACACAAGCGACAGTGCGACAACCACGGGCCAGGTCCGGAAGTTGCTGGAGGGGGAGATTTCCTCTGCCATGGTCAGATTTCGATCTGTGGTTTGGCGACGAGTGAGCGATAACTGAACACCCGCAGGTAAATCAGCGCCAGCGTGATACCGATGACGACAAGCACCAGCGCCATCGCCGCGCCAAGACCGTATTCGAGGTTGCCGGCATAGTTGTTCAGCGCGGTATGGTAGGCGGCCAGCGACCAGACCTCAGTCGACCCGCCAGGTCCGCCGTTTGTCGACAGCAGGATCAGATCGAACGAGGCCAGCAGCGAAAGCGTCTGGTAACAGGTGACGAAAAGGATCGGCCACCGCATCTGCGGCAGAATGATATACCGGATTTGCTGCCACCGGCTGGCGCCATCGACTTCGCTGGCATAGAAATGGGTCTGTGGTATTGCCTTGAGGGCCGAGGAAAACACCAGCATCCCCATCGATGCTCCAACAAATCCGTTGATCAGGATCACAAAGACCCAAGCATGCGTTGCACTGTCCAGCATCCAGTTTTTCGATTGAATCCCGAACTGGCCCAGAAATAGCGATATGAAACCGGTGTCCCAGGCCAGCCATTTCCACATCAGCACATAGATAACCGGCGGCGTGATCCGAGGCAAAAGCCAGATCGACCGGAAGATGCCGGCAGGACGGTCTGGCAAGTAATGCGTCGCCAGCGCCAGAAGCATTGCATAGCAGGTGTTGAACAGGATCAACACGAAGCCGACATAGATCACCGTATTCAGAAGCACCCGGTAGGTGTCCGGAGACGAAACCAGCCGGTCGAAATTATCTGTCGTCCAGGTCCAGCCGGTGTAGGTCGCGATAGCAACCGCGGCGCGCTGTTCTGGCGAGAGATCCAGTTCCATTTGCGCGATTGCGGCCATAAGCGTGGCTTCGTCGGGGAAACGCGTGTTCAGCAACGACCGGTTCAGGACCTGCGAAATCTGTTTGACCTCGCGCGTCGAGGGGCGGACTGGCAGAGCCTTCAGCATCCGCTCGGCGTCGCGCCGGCTCTCGAAGACCTCGCCAAGGTGGCTTTGGCGCAGTTCCACAGCGATCCGCGGGCGCAACCCCATCTGCTCGACCGCCAATATGCCGGACTCGTCGACCACGTATCTCGGTTCGGTCAATTGTCCGGCCACATCGGGAAGGACCGCCCGCAGTCGACCGACCGAGTGCGGCGCGATCTGATAAGCTCCGCCTGAAATCCCGGTGGACGTACTCATTGACGTGAACGAGAACAACGCCGTCAGGACCACCGGGATCAGGAAGAACAGCACCACGATGATTGCGGCGGGTGCAAGAAAGACCAGCCCGAGCGTTCTTGAACTGTTCATCGCGAACCCCTAGTGGAAATGCCGGTGCGAAGATGACGCACCGGCGGGCATGATACCGATTATCGGATGATGATCGCGTCACCCAGCGTCGATTTCAGCTCAGCCTCGGCATCGGTGATTGCCGCATCGACCGATTTCGTTCCAGTCCAGGCTCCTTCGAGGTTCTTCCACATTATGTTCCAGTAGGTCCCGAAGTCCGAGTTGTTGGGCATCGCATTGGCGTGAGGAAGCAGTCGCTCGGTCGCCTCGCGGGCCCATCGGTCGTCGGAATACAGGTTCAGACTCGCTTCCTGAGCCGAGATGCCAAGATGTGCCGATTTGATCGCGTGAAGTACGTTGATCCGGGGCTCGGACGCGATTTTGACCAACTGCGCTGCGATGTTTGTCGTTTCCTCGTCATGACCGGATGTCAGCAAATAGACAAGCGGATGCGTCAGGGTGTTTGGCTTGCCACCCTCGCCAGCCGGGATCAGCGTGAAGGCGACGTTGCCGAAAAAGTCCGCCAAACCTTCCTGGTTCACGTAACGTGCATAGTGCCAGGTTCCGCCATGCCATATGCCCGCCTGCCCCGATGCCACTTCGGAATACCATTGGTCACCCGGGGTGCCGATGTGGTTTTTCTTGGTGACGCCCTGAGCGACCGCATCCACGAAATACTGATAGAACCGGCGCATCGCTTCAAGGTCGAAGACCAGCTTGCCGTCCTCCTCCATTACGCCGCCGAAGCTGGTGTAGAATTGCCAGTAGTCGGGACCGTTGGACTGACGCGGATAAAACCCGTAACCGGCCTGGACGACTCCAGCCGCTTCCATTTTTTTGGCGTCTTCCAACACGTTTGCCAGAGTGTATTCGCCGTCCTGCACCTTTTGCGGCAAGGCGTCGATATCGGCGTCCGAATATCCAATGGCCTTCATGTGCGGCTTCCAGAAAAAGAATGGTCGCGACTCAGCGTCCTGGGGAACGCCATAGATGACGCCGCCATAGGAAGAGATTTCGACGAGGTTCGGATAGAGGTCATTCAGCGGCCAGGAGTCGAAGTCGACATAATCCTCGATCGGTACGATCAGACCGGATTGCGACCACGGCGCAATATCCTCGTGGCCCGTCACCACGATATTTGGAGCATTGCCGGCCTCGGCGGAAAGGGTCACCGCCTGCTTGAAATCGTCCCATGAATTATAGGGTGTCTTCTCGACGGTGATGTTCAGATCTTCGCCACGGATCGCGGCTTCGCGTTCGAAGAAATCGGCGGCAATATCGATCGCGTCCAATCGATACACGTCGTTGGGACCGGTCCCTCCCGCCCACACGCTGATCGTCACTTCCTTGGCGGAAAGCGTGCTGGCGCCAACGGTCATGACACTGGCAATCGCCGTGGCATGTAGCAAAGTAGTTAGCAGTCTCATTTATCTCACTCCCTGGTTGGTCTGAATTCAGCTGGAATCGGAGTCCGTCATGTAGAGAGAAAATGGGAGCCCGAACCGGCGAAAGGCGCTGCTGTTTCGCGTGTCTAGGTGTCTTTCCGAGCCTCGCGGTGCGCGAAAACCGCTGAACGCTTCCGCCTTATATACGAGGATCGCGATACCGTCTTGCCGCGCTTCCCAAGCTATGTACACGTGTACAGTGCTGATCAAGCTCCAGTGTGTCAATCCTGATATTTCGGCTTCGAAGCCATGTCCTGTATCAACCTAGCGGCCAAAGAGGGACGGGATTTGCTTTTCAATCCAAGCCAGAAAATGCGACACATTTCGAAAAAGGCGCAGACAGCCCCGTCGTGATCTGCCGAGCGAATCAACAAGAAGGAACAAAACGGATGTCTGCGACTAACGCGACCGTCGATGGCCTTGGCATCAAACACGAGGGGCAATTCACGCGGCTCAAATGGCACCGACTGCGCAGGCGGATGGGGGATCCGTTGTTCTCGGCCGAAACAATGGAGAGCGGATTTCGGATTGGCGCGTCGATGGAAGTTGACCTGCGGGTTCGCAAGGATGGGGGGTTTGTCGTTCTGCACGATGCTGATCTGTGCCGTGAAACCAGCGGAAATGGCGAAATCATCGACCTTGACGCGTCCGACCTTCGGGACGTCACTATGGCCGACGGTCGTCGCCAAGTTCTGACCAGCGAAGCCATGGCGTCGATCCTGCAAGGCGGCCACCCGGATGCCCTGCTCCAATTCGACATGAAGGACAATCTAGCCGAGATCGGCGAAAGAGGGATCGATCATCTCGCTCAGGTGTTCGCCAAAACCCCGCCGACCTCGCTCATCATCGGAGGCGCCTGCCTCGATCTGATCGTCATGGCGCGGGATCGATTACCGGAATGGCGCCGGGGAATCGACCCCACAGACAAGCTGGTTGATCTCTTCCGCCAATACGGCCTGACCGCTGTTGAGCACAATCTGCTGTCCGACCTTCGCGGCCCGACAGATCCCGATACGGTCTATCTGGCCTGGGAACTCGTGCTGGAGGCCCACAAGGGCGGGCTGGATCTGATCGGATTGTGCCATGCCGAAGGGCGCCGGGTCGACGCCTGGACATACAATCTGGCTGCACCGTCCGCTGGTTTCAGTGACAGCGAATTGCAGGACTTCTCGATGCTGCTATCCCTGCAGCCCGATCAGATTACGACGGATGAAGCCCTGGCCACTGAAGCCGCATGGAAACAGTGCCAAAAGCAACTGATTTGAGGTGAGTAGTTAGGGCCGCCGGATACTCTGTAAACTGGAAGAGGTCTTGGCAGAAACCGACTTAAGGTAGCAGGATGGGCTCACCGATCATGGCGATTCATCATTTTGCCGTGTCAATGGCGGAGCAAAAACCGGCCATGTGGTGGAGTGCGCCCCTGGGGCCGGACCGATCAGGCAGCTTTTTTTGACCGGGACGTGGCGTTCCTTTCTTCGAACTGATTGGGGCTCAGGTAACCGAGCGCCGAATGCAGTCTGGTGGCGTTGTAGACGTTGTCGATGAAGTTTGGCAAATCAGCGGCGACGTCATCGAAGGTCTCGTATTCGGACACGTAGACCGCCTCGACCTTCAGCGTTTTCATGAAGCTTTCGGCTTGTGCATTATCATACGGGTTTCCTCGGCGGCTCATAGAACCGAAAAATCCGCGGTGCTTGAGGATGCGCCGATGTCGGGAAGCGGCATATTGCGCTCCCCTGTCGGTGTGGAATACGCATCCCGGCAGCGGACGCCGGGATGCGATTGCGGCGTTCAACGCCGCCGTGGTGAGGCGCACGTCGATATTACGACCCAGCCCATATCCGACGACCTTGCGCGACCAGGCGTCCAGGATGACGGCCAGATAGACGAAGCCGGTCTTGATGGCGACATAGGTGATGTCCCCCACCCAGAGTTGGTCCGGGCCATGTACTTCGAAACCCTTGGCAACATTGGGGTATATCGGACTGTCGTGACTGCTGTCGGTCGTGACGACATAGCGGCGTTTGCGTTTTGGATTCAGGTCGTTCTGGCGCATGATGCGCCGCACCTTCTTCGAGTTGACAACCAGCCCTCGGTTTCGCAATTCGGCGGTGACACGGCGATATCCATAGTTGCGGCAAGTTTCAGTGATCGATCTGATTACACCAATCAGCGGATCTTCTGCGGCCAGGTCAGAAGCTGCATAGAAGCTGGAGCGAGGCAGATCCATCAGGTCGCACCCCCGTCTGATCGGGAGGCCGGCGGGCCGGTGATCACGGATGTAGGTGCGCCTCTCTGCGACCGTGCGCGCGAACGAGCCCTTTTTAAAAACTCGATCTCGAGCGCCTGGCGGCCGACAAGTCGTTCGAGCGCCGCAATCCGCGTTTCGTATTCAGGAAGCAATTCCTCTTCGATGGCGTCGTCGTCGAACTCACCGCGTTCGTATTTGTCGATCCAGATCGGGATCAGAGTGCGGCAAACATCGTGCTTCTGGCTCAGCGCGCGCATCGACTCGCCATTGAAATAGGCCTCGGCAACTTCACGTTTCTTGGCGGTGCTGTGACGGCGGTGTTTCTTGGTC
>JBBKVT010000081.1:0-37863 GCA_037968535.1 Paracoccaceae bacterium | reverse complement strand
AGCACTTCCTCTTCCGGGTTCGACTTCACCGCATAGGTAACAAGCCCCGGAAACCCCTCGATGAACTTCCGCGCCGTCGCCTGCAGGATGGCGGGCGCAAAGAACAACACCGGAGACAGCGGTTTCACGCTGCGCAGATAGTCAGAGGGCTTGGCCCAGATCGTTTTCGAGAGTCCCATTGGAGTCCTTCCACCAATGTTTTGGCAGCCACCTCTTGCCCGGGTTGTCCGGTTGAGAATGCGCTTTCCGCGGTTAACCTGACCAGGCCAGGTACGAAGCAAATGCCGCCCTTTGATCCTGAAAACGAGTAAGCCCCATATGAATGTTGTTTTCACCGATGAAAATAGTTGATTTGTGCATTATCGTCGGCATATTGACGAAACGATCGGTCAAATTGATAGGATATCGCTGCAATGGACGCCCTCGACCAGAAAATCCTCGCCGCCCTGGCCGCCGATTCAAGCACTTCGACCTCACGGCTGGGCCGCCGGTTCAAGGTGGCGCGCTCGACCGTGCAGGCCCGGATCGAGCGGATGGAGGCGACCGGCATCATCGCGGGCTACACCGTCAAGCTTGGCGACGTGGCACTTGCGCGCCGGATCAAGGCCACCGTGCTGGTGCAGATCGAACCGCGCGCCACAGCGGCGGTGCTGCAACGGCTCAAGGCGATCCCCGAGGTCGAGATCGCCCATACCACGACCGGCAGGTTCGACCTGATCCTGCAAATCGCCGCCGATTCCACGGCCGATCTCGACCAGGTTCTGGACCAGATCGGCGCCATCACCGGCGTGCGCGGCTCGGAAAGCCTGATCCACCTCACCACCAAGTTCGACCGAGCGGTGTGACGATTTCACAACGGCACGCCTTGCGGCGTGACAGGATTTGCGCCGCGCTGGCGCACGTAGCGCTGCCTCCGGCGGGGATATTCTCATCAAGAAGAGGCACGGCGCGGGGCTTTCCCTTGGCGGGCTGTTTCGATAAATGATTCAGGACCACTGAATTGGAACGGGACGCGCGCAAGATGCCGATGGAAAAGACATTCGACGCGACAGAGGCCGAGGCCCGGCTTTACGCGGCATGGGAACAGGCCGGCGCGTTCAAGGCCGGGGCGAATGCCAGCCGCGACGAGACCTTCTGCATCATGATCCCGCCGCCGAACGTCACCGGTTCACTGCACATGGGTCACGCGTTCAACAACACGCTGCAGGATATCCTGACCCGCTGGCACCGGATGCGCGGCTTCGACACGCTCTGGCAGCCCGGCCAGGACCATGCCGGGATCGCGACGCAGATGGTGGTGGAACGCGAGCTGGCGAAAACCAACCGCCGCCGCAACGACTTGAGCCGCGAGGAATTCGTGCAGCTCGTCTGGGAGCAGAAGGAAAAATCCGGCGACACGATCATCAACCAGCTCAAGCGTCTCGGCGCATCCTGCGACTGGTCGCGCAACGCCTTCACCATGTCCGGCGCGCCGGGTGCGCCGGCGGGCGAAGACGGCAATTTCCACGATGCGGTGATCAAGGTCTTCGTCGACATGCACAACAAGGGCCTGATCTATCGCGGCAAGCGGCTGGTCAACTGGGACCCGCATTTTGAAACCGCGATTTCCGACCTCGAGGTCGAGAGTATCGAGGTTGACGGCCATATGTGGCACTTCAAATACCCGCTCGCGGGCGGCGAAACCTATGAATATGTCGAAAAGGATGCGGACGGCAAAGTAACCCTTCGTGAGACCCGCGATTACATTTCCATCGCCACCACCCGCCCCGAAACCATGCTCGGCGATGGCGCTGTCGCGGTGCATCCGTCGGACGCGCGATACGCCGCCATCGTCGGTAAGCTCTGCGAAATTCCGGTTGGCCCCAAAGAACATCGCCGGATGATCCCGATCATCACCGATGACTACCCCGATCCCAGTTTTGGCTCGGGCGCCGTGAAGATCACCGGCGCGCATGATTTCAACGATTACGGCGTCGCAACCCGCAACAACATCCCGCTCTACGCGCTAATGGACACCAAGGGCCAGATGCGCACCGACGGGCTGCCTTACGCCGAGGCTGCAGCGCAGGCCACAGCGATCGCAGAAGGTGCCGAAGCGCCCGCGGATGCCACCCCGATCAACCTCGTCCCCGAGGAATATCGCGGGCTGGACCGGTTCGAGGCGCGCAAACTGGTGATTGACGCCATCACCGACGAGGGTCTGGCCGTGATGGAAACTCGCACCGTCACCGACGAGGAAGGCAATGAAACCGTCGAACAAGTGCCTTACGTCGAGTCGAAGAAAATCATGCAGCCCTTCGGCGACCGCTCGAAGGTCGTGATAGAGCCGATGCTGACCGACCAGTGGTTCGTCGATACCGACCAGATCGTGCAGCCCGCCATCGACGCGGTGCGCTCGGGCGAGGTCGAGATCCTGCCGGAACAGGACAAGAAGGTTTATTTCCACTGGCTGGAGAATATCGAGCCGTGGTGCATCAGCCGCCAGCTCTGGTGGGGGCACCAGATCCCGGTTTGGTATGGCCTCGACCTTGGCACCGACGGATCTTTCAACACCGGCACTGACGACCTTGATGAGGTGCAGCTTCTTGGCCTTCTGAACGAGGATGGCATGCTGCATGCCCGTGACGTGATGCACTCCGCCGCCAGTTTCTCGGATGTGCAGGACGCGTTCCGCGCCGAACTGCTCGACACGCCGCCACCGATCAGCCATTCGGCCATCGTCGAAGTGGCCGACAAGCACGCCGCCATCGAACGGCTCGCCGCCAGTCTCGCCGAATACGCGACCAGTCAGGACCCGACGCATCTGGTCTACCCGGTCTGGCGCGACCCCGACGTTCTCGACACCTGGTTCTCCTCCGGCCTCTGGCCGATCGGCACGCTCGGCTGGCCCGAAGAGACGCCCGAACTGAAGAAATACTTCCCGACCTCGGTGCTGATCACCGGCTTTGACATCATCTTCTTCTGGGTCGCCCGGATGATGATGATGCAATATGCCGTCGTCGGGCAGCGACCCTTCGACACCGTCTATGTCCACGCTCTCGTCCGCGACGAGAAGGGCAAGAAGATGTCGAAGTCGCTCGGCAACGTCCTCGACCCGCTCGAACTCATCGACGAATTCGGCGCCGACGCCGTCCGCTTTACCGTCACCGCGATGGCCGCTATGGGGCGCGACCTGAAACTGTCGACCGCGCGGATTCAGGGCTACCGGAATTTCACCACGAAACTCTGGAACGCCGCCCGTTTTGCCGAAATGAACGGGGTGTTCGAACGTACAAAAGCGGATGTACAGCCGTTTACAGAACGTACATTTGCAGACTACCAGACTGTACCAAAGGCCCCGCTCAACCGCTGGATCATCGGAGAAGTCGCACGCGTCCGTGAAGAGGTCGACGCAAGCCTCGCCGCCTACCGCTTCAACGACGCAGCCAATGCGCTTTACGCCTTTGTCTGGGGCAAGTTCTGCGATTGGTATGTCGAGTTCTCAAAGCCCCTGCTATCTTCGGAAGACCCTGAAATCGTTGCGGAAACCCGTGTCACGATGGGCTGGGCGCTGGACCAGTGCCTGATCCTGCTGCATCCGATTATGCCTTTTATCACGGAAGAACTGTGGTCGCTGACCGGCAACCACCCGAAATTGCTGGTGCACACCGACTGGCCGACCTACCAAGCCGCTGATCTCGTTGACGAAAATGCTGACCGCGAAATGAATTGGGTGATCTCGCTGATTGACGAAATCCGCTCTGCCCGGTCGCAAATGCATGTCCCCGCCGGGCTGAAAATCCCGATGGTTCAGGTGCAGTTGGACGAGGCTGGCGAAGCCGCCTGGAAGCGCAACGAAGATCTTATCCTGCGCCTCGCCCGCGTCGACCGGCTGACCGTTTCCCCCGATGTTCCCAAGGGGGCGATCACCATCGCCGTCGAAGGCGGCCTCTTCGCGCTGCCACTGGCCGATATCATTGATATCGCAGAAGAAAAGGCACGGCTGGAAAAGAGCTTGGACAAGCTTGGCAAGGATCTCGGCGGCCTGCGCGGTCGCCTGAACAACCCGAAATTTGTCGAAAGTGCGCCCGATGACGTGGTCGAGGAAACCCGCGAACAACTGACCCAGAAGGAAGACGAAGCCGCCAAACTGAAGGCCGCGGTCGCGCGCCTTGCAGCACTGGTCTGACCCCATGGCGCGCCCGAGATATACGCGCCTTGTCAGTGACTTGCCCGCCTCAGTGCCATTCGTCGGACCGGAAGCGCAGGAACGCGCCCGGGGCCGCGCATTCGCCGCAAGGCTCGGCGCGAACGAAAGCGTCTTCGGCCCCTCGCCACGTGCCATCGCGGCCATGGAACTGGCGGCGCGAGAGGTCTGGAAATACGGCGATCCGGAAAACCACGATCTGCGCCAAGCGCTTGCCGGTCATCACGGAATATCGCCGGAAAACATCATGATAGGCGAAGGGATTGACGCACTGTTGGGCTATCTGGTGCGCCTGCTCATCGGTCCTGGCGATGCTGTCGTGACCTCTGACGGGGCCTATCCAACGTTCAATTTTCACGTCGCCGGATTTGGCGGAACCCTGCACACCGTGCCCTATCGCGACGATACGGAAGACCCGACTGCGCTCGTGACGAAAGCGAATGAAACCGATGCGAAACTGGTCTACCTCGCCAACCCCGACAATCCGATGGGCAGTTGGACCTCTGCCGCGGCAATTTCAGACGCTTTGGACGATCTGCCAGACGGATGTTTGCTGGTGCTGGATGAGGCTTATGTCGAATTTGCGCCGGACGGGGTCGCACTGCCGCTTGACCCCGAAGACCGACGCACGATACGAATACGAACGTTTTCAAAGGCTTACGGAATGGCCGGGGCGCGGATCGGCTATGCGATCGGGCATCCCGAGCTGGTCATGGCCTTCAACAAGATCCGCAACCATTTCGGCGTCAATCGAATAGCCCAAGCCGGGGCATTGGCAGCGCTTGCCGACCAGACCTATCTGGGGGAAGTGCTGGCCCGCGTCGCCAACGCCCGCGATCGGATCGCGGAAATTGCCGCAGTCAACGGCCTTGCGGCGTTGCCGTCGGCGACGAATTTCGTTGCTCTAGATTGCGGTCAGGATGGCGATTTTGCGCGACGGGTCTTGCAGGGGCTGATCGCCCGCAACATTTTCGTGCGGATGCCGTTCGTCGCCCCGCAGGACCGATGCATACGAGTGTCAGCAGGAACAGAAACCGACCTGATCGCCTTTGCCGCAGCCTTGCCCGCCGCCCTGTCGGACGCAACTGGTCAAGCGCCGGCGCAGACCTGAACCGCGGCCTCCATTCCACCTTTTCCATATGGGATTCCAATGGCTTGCAATCCTGCCTCGATCGCGCCGATCGTGCCCAGCACCATATGCGCGTTGACATGGCCCATGTGACCGATGCGGAAAAACCCGTGCCATTCCGGATCACTCGGCGCCGCCATGCCCAGCCCGATCCCAAGCGTCACGCCGGCCTTCTCGGTTACCCAATCACGCAGCGCCGTCCCGTTTGGTGATCCGATGCGAACCGCCGTTACGGAATGCGATCGAAAGGCGCGATCGGCGATATTCATCTCGATCGGCCCTTCGGTTGACCAGGCCTCCAGCGCGGCCCAATAGGCGCTGGCTAATAGGGCGTGGCGCTGCCAGACCTGTTCCTGCCCCTCTTCGGCAATCATATCCAGTGCCTCGCGCAGCCCGTAAAGATGATGCGTCGGCGCGGTTCCGTCCCAGTATTGATAGAAATCGTCAGGTGTAGCGCGCGGCCGCCAATCCCAGTAATGGGTCACGCCCTTACGGTCTTGCCGAACCGCATCTGCCTTGGCATTGAAGAAAACAAACCCCATGCCGGGCGGGGTCATCAGCCCCTTCTGGCAGGCCGCGATCATGACGTCCACGCCCCAGGCGTCCATCTCGAATCTGTCGCACGCCAGTGAGGCGATGCAGTCAACCATCAGAAGCGCGGGATGGCCGGTGTCATCCAGCAGCGTGCGCAGGCTTGCGATGTCGTTCCGCACACTGCTTGCAGTATCGACATGCACCGCCATCACGGCGCGGATGCTGTGGCTCTTGTCAGCTGCCAGCGCCTCGGCGACCCGGTCAAGGTCTATCGGCGCGCGAAGACCGAAGTCGAGGATTTGTGGTTCTATCCCAAGCCGCTGCGCCATCTCGCTCCAGCCAATTGCGAAGCGCCCGGTGGCGAGCACGAGCGCCTTGTCGCTCCGACCCATCACGTTGTTCAGCGCGGCTTCCCAGGCGCCATGCCCGTTGGCGATATACATCGCGACCTTGCCCGTGGTCCGAGCGACCGCACAAAGATCGGGGCCAAGCGTCGCTGCAAGCTCGACTAGCGCCCCGCTGTAAATGTTCGGCGCCGCCCGATGCATCGCCTGCAGAACCCGATCGGGAATGACAGACGGGCCCGGGATCGCAAGGTAGTGGCGACCGTTTGCAAGCGACATGATGCACCTTTTGTTGCCAATTCTCCCCTGCCTAATGTGGCTGCGACGCGCCGTCAATTCGGCAGTGCGGCTTGTCTGAGCAAAGAAACATCGCTACATGCACCTTCCGACCGGCGACCATGCCACAGCCCCGAAAGGCCCCTTGATGTCCGGCAAATTGTTTGCGTGGTGGAAGTCGCTGGAGCGGTATTTTGACCAGGACTGGGGCAACGACATTTCAACCGCCCGCGCCCGTCGGCGCGCCAAGCTGCACTTTCATCTTGTGGATCACGGGCTGCTCAGAACCTTTTGGAGCAATCTCGATCAGATCGCGCCGGGGGTCTGGCGGTCGAACCAGCCGTCACAGTCACGCCTGAAGACCTATCAGCGAATGGGTATCAAGACCGTGCTGAACCTGCGCGGCGTTACCTCTCGCAGTCCTTACCTGTTTGAGAAAGAGGCTTGTCGCGAGCTTGGTATCGCAATGGTCAATCACAAGCTTTCGGCCCGCACCCTAGCCAGAAAGACCCAATTGATGGCATTGCTCGACAGCTTCGAGACCATCGAAAAGCCCTTCGTGATGCATTGCAAATCAGGGGCCGATCGGGCCGGGCTGGCCTCGGCGCTCTATCTTCTGCATATCGAGGGGGCCTCGATTGCCGAGGCAAAACAGCAGCTGAGTTTTCGCTATATCCATATTCGCGCATCGAAAACCGGCGTGCTCGATCATATGCTCGACACCTATGCAGCAGACACCGCAATCAATCCGATGCCTATCCGCGACTGGATCGCAACGCGCTACAACCGCAAGCGCCTTCAACGACAGTTTGAAGGCGGAAAGCGGGCCGTCACAGAGGGTGTGACGAAATCTGTCCTTTAGCGCCGCGCCCATAAGACTTTGCAAGCTCTTCCGGCGGTACCCCGGCAAGGTATCGGGCCAGGGTCAGCAGATTGCGCGATCCGCGCCGCAACCAGCCTTCCTGCAGATAGCGATCCGCGTCAGTGGTCACGGTCATGCCAAGCAGCCGCAACCTTCCTTTGAACCGCCGCGCGATATCGACATCTTCCATCAGTGGAATATCCGAGTATCCGCCAATGCTATCGTAAAGTTGGCGAGAGATCAGCAGCCCTTGGTCTCCGTAGGGCAGACCTATCCGGCTGCGCTGGTTGGCCCAGGCTGCGACAAACCGTGGCGCCAGTCCCTTGGCGCGAAACTTCAGCCGAAAGGCCGCTGCATCGCCGGACCGTCGGATATGCTCGGCTGCCGCCTCGCTCCAGCCTTCTGGCAGGTGCGTGTCGGCATGCAGGAACAGAATCCACGATCCCGATGTCAATTCAGCACCCCGAAGCAACTGGCCTCCGCGGGACGGTGGACCGCTCACGAGCACGGCGCCCGCCGCGTCCGCGATTGCCAGCGTTGCGTCATCCGATCCGCCGTCCGAAATGACCAGCTCGCGTATCAGGCCAGCAGAAATTCCTTCGAAAAGGCATTGCAGAGTCGGTGGCAGTATGTGTTCCGCATGGAGCGTCGGGATCACAATCGAAAGCACGGCGCGCATGACGACCTTTCGTTAGAATTTTGTCCATCTATAGTGCAATGACCGGTAAGGAGGAACGAGAGATGCAGGGTGAAGAGGCCGTGGAACGGACGGTACTGCGTGTCATCGGGTCCGACCGGGTGAAATTCCTGCAGGGACTCATCACCAACGACATCAAACGAACGGCCGACGGGTTGGTCTACGCAGCGATCCTGACGCCGCAGGGCAAATACCTGTTCGACTTCTTCCTCGCCGAGCACGGCGATTCCTTGCTTCTGGACTGTGCCGAGGTTCAGGCCGACGCCCTTGTGCAACGTCTCACCCTTTACAAATTGCGCGCTGACGTGCGGATCGAACGCTCTGATCTTCATGTTCAGCGCGGATTGGGCGCACCGTCCGAAGACGCCTTTGCTGATCCGCGTAGTTCCGCACTTGGGTGGCGGCGTTATTCAGCACAGCCCGGTCTGCCGCCCTCGACTGATTGGGACTCGATCCGTGTCGCCCATGCCATACCCGAGACTGACGTCGAATTGATCCCGAATGAGACATTCATACTGGAAGTCGGGTTTGAACGGCTGAATGGCGTGGATTTCCGGAAAGGCTGCTATGTCGGCCAGGAAGTGACGGCACGCATGAAGCACAAGACCGAATTGCGAAAAGGACTGGCGATCGTCTCGGTCGAAGGCTGTGCGTCGGTTGGGGCAGAAATACTTTCCGAGGGAAAATCGGCAGGAACACTGTTCACTCAGTCGAACGGCCGCGCACTGGCCTATCTGCGTTTCGACCGAGCCGGACCCGCGATGACTGCCGGGACTGCGCAAGTCGGATTTCCGGTCAGCTAGACTTCCCCGCCAATCCGCGGAAGAACCAAGCCGCCAACCGATGTCAGGCCCGTTCGGCGTATTCCATCGTTTCGGTATTGACGATGATATCTTCGTCCTGACCCACAAAGGGCGGCACCATCACGCGCACCCCATTGTCCAGAATCGCCGGTTTGAAGCTGTTGGCCGCAGTCTGCCCCTTCACCACAGGTTCTGTCTCGACGATCCGGCAGGTCACCTTTTGCGGCAAGGAAACCTGCAAGGCTTCATCGCCATAATATTCGATTTTGACGGTCATGCCGTCCTGCAGGAAGGGCCGACGTTCGCCCAAGAGATCGGCCGGCAACGAGATTTGTTCGTAACTCTCGCTGTCCATGAAGGTCAGCATGTCGTCCGATCCGAACAGGAACTGCTGGTCCTTCTGTTCAAGCCGGACCTGCTCTACCTTGTCTGCCGAGCGAAATCGTTCATTCAGCTTTCGACCATCGCGCAGGTTCTTCAGCTCGACTTGAGCAAAGGCGCCGCCCTTGCCCGGCTTGACATGATCCACCCTGACTGCGGCCCAAAGGCCGCCATCGTGATCCAGGACGTTCCCCGGTCGGATTTCGTTTCCGTTAATTTTGGGCATGAGTCAAAACCATGACAAAAGGTTGATAGAATTTTGTCCAGACCTATATCTGCGTAGTGTCGCCCTGGCAATACGACTAAATACGGTAGTGACAAAGCTCCAGCTATGCGTCCTGTGCATACTAGGTATTCCTAAACGGGATAGCCGAATCACCTCGAACCTGTCATAAGGGACGCCACACCGAAAACGCAAGAGCAAGAATAAAGGACGGCGAGATGGTCGATTTCGTTGACAGCACCGCATTCAACTACGAACAGGGCGCTCGCGCACGCAAGCTTTTTGCGGCCGTCGTTCTGGCTGCATTGGATGATGCGATTGCAGACGACAAGAAATATGGAAATGGTCCCGAGCAAATCGCCCGGTGGTCGCGTTCGCGTGACGGACGTGAAGTTTTGTCCTGCGCCGGGATCGACCCGAACGAACGCGTCGTATCCGGGCTGATGGAATTCGTTTCGAAAGGTGTTCGCACTTCCGTCGCATTGTCGCGAGAGGAAAGCGAACGTCGTCACGCTGCACAGGAAGCCGAAGCGGCCTGACGCCCGGCTTTTGTTATATCTGAAAAGGGCGTGCCGTTCGTGGCGCGCTTTTTTTTGGTCACGCGGGAACCGTCGCGGATGCACTTGAATATCCCCGCTTTTACAACGGCCACATGCCGGTTATGCCACGATTGGCAATGACAGGGGCGCATGGCACGATCAATCATGATCCAGGGCGCAGGCTCGAACGTGGGCAAGTCCATAATCGTGGCGGGCTTGGCAAGAGCTTGCGCCCGGCGCGGCCTTCGTGTTGCGCCGTTCAAACCGCAAAACATGTCCAACAACGCGGCCGTCACGGTCGATGGTGGCGAAATTGGCCGCGCTCAGGCGCTTCAGGCCATGGCAGCCGGGCTTGATCCCGTCGTCGACATGAATCCGGTTCTGCTGAAACCTGAATCGGATACCGGCGCACAGATAATCGTTCAGGGACACTGGTTCGGAACTCTCAAAGCAAAAGAGTACGGTCAGCAGAAGGGATTGTTGCTACCAAAAGTGATGGAAAGTTTCCGGCGGCTTTGCGCGAGCGCCGATCTTGTGCTTGTCGAAGGCGCCGGAAGTCCGGCAGAGGTTAATCTTCGGGCGGGTGATATTGCAAACATGGGCTTTGCGGAAGCTGCCGACATCCCGGTGATTCTGGTCGGCGACATCGATCGTGGCGGGGTGATCGCGCAACTCGTTGGCACGCATGCCGTACTTACCGAAACGGATCGCAGCCGTATCAGAGCTTTCGTCATCAACAAATTTCGAGGCGACCCTAGCTTGTTCGACGATGGCTTGCGCGAAGTGATGCGGCATACTGACTGGGCATGCCTAGGCGTGCTCCCCTGGTTCGCCGACGCCTGGCGTCTGCCGGCGGAAGACATCATCGACATTGCGGGGCGCAAGGGCGGGCCACTGAAAATCGTTGTCCCGCGACTGGGCCGCATTGCAAATTTCGATGATCTCGATCCATTGTCCAGCGAGCCCGGCGTAACTGTCGAAATAGTCGATCCGGGGCGTCCGTTGCCCGGTGACGCGGCGCTTGTCCTGATCCCCGGTTCAAAGTCCACAATCGCCGATCTTGCAGCATTTGTTGAAAATGGTTGGGACATCGACCTGCGGGCGCACGTGCGGCGCGGCGGCCATGTCCTGGGGATTTGTGGCGGATACCAGATGCTCGGCACGACCATTGCGGATCCAGACGGGCTGGAAGGGTCGCCAGTCACTGTCGGTGGTCTCGGTTTGCTGGACGTGGCAACGATCATGAAACCCGAAAAGCGCCTCGCGCTGAGCACGGCTTGCTATCTGCCAACCGACGACGCCGTGACGGGGTACGAGATTCATCTGGGCGAAACCACTGGCCCCGATTGTAGTCACCACTGGTTAACGATTGCCGGGCGACCAGAAGGCGCTGCCAGCCCGGACGGTCGGGTGCGCGGCTGTTACTTGCATGGGCTCTTCAATGCGGATGCGTTCAGGGCCACGATCCTTGCGGAGTTGGGCGGATCAAGTCAGATCCAAAGCCATAGAGATCAGGTCGAACGGACACTGGATAATCTGGCCGATCACCTGGAGAAGCATCTAGATCTGAATCTTCTTCTCAGTCTCTCGGAAACGATCGCTTAATTATCAGAAATCTTTCAAGGAAAGTGCTTGCTGGATCTCCCGCCGCACCATCCTACGAACATTTCGCGTGATGCGCTCGCCCAGAGGACCTTGAAGTTCCTGCCCTACGATCTCGGTGACCAATTCGCGCAGGGCCCCTTCATCGACGAGCAGGTCTTCCGTCGACTCTTGGATTTCAGAAGGCTCGTTGATGGCAGGCGTCTGGTTGGCTGTCGAGAACACTTCTTGCCTTTCCCGCGCCTTGGGCCGGTGGAAAGACTCTGGGGGAACGGACTCGGTCACAGTTTCCGGCATTGGTTCGGGACGCGATGCCTTAGTGCGAGAATGCGCAAATATGTGGCGTTCCGGCGTCTCTTTCGCATCCAGTTCGCTTCCGTCAGGTTCCCATTCTTCGCGGCTCTGCGCGACGGCCGCTTCCAATTCCGCGATACGCGCCTCCAGCGCACTGCGCGACGACGTGAAAGCAGCGGCGACAGCACCGTCGTCTTCCGTCACAAATTCGGCGGCGCTCTCTTCTACGTCTGGATCAAGTTCCGCGTCGTCAGACGCGTCGTGCTCGCTCAACAGTCGAGCAACGCTGGACGTACCAGAGTTGGGTGTTGGTTCCGAAGTTTCCTCCGCCATAACCCGCAATGCGGGAGTCAGCACGAAACGATCGGTCGTCGGCTTGCCTAGTTCGGATCTTGTCCTCGGCTCATCCGCAATTAGGCGCCGGATCGAACTGAGCATGTCTTCGATTTCAACATTGGTCACGGAATTGGACATTCTGAATCACCATAGGCCCCACAGCAGGTAGAGTAGTAGCAGTTCGGTTTTTGCACAACCTGTTGTGGCCGTTCTAATACTTGCCGATGCTTTGAAGCACCCGGTCCAACTTTCTGCCCTGTGGACTGACACCATAAATCGGAGCAACCTTCACCGCATTGTAATAGGCGGTCACATCATATGTCGGAATGCCCAGATTTAAATGGTCGACAGTCAACAGTCCCATTGCAGCAAGAAGGGCGTAGATCGCCTGATAGCGATTTGCGATGGCCGCGATTCGGCTTGCACCGGCATCCAGAAGATCCTGCTCGGCAAGCAGCACATCAAGGGTCGTGCGCGCGCCCAACGACGCCTCTTCGCGCACCCCTTCGAACGCGACCCGCGCCGCCCGTATCTGTTCCTCGGTGGATTGAAGGGCGGCATTCGCAACTTGCACACGAGCCCATGCATTGCCGACGTTCTGGTCCACGCCAATAAGGGTAAGATGCAGCACCGCAACCGTCGCGTCACGTCGCGCCGCAGCTTGGCGCGCAGCCGCAGCCAGTGCGCCTCCGCTGTAGATCGGGCCAGAAAGCGATACGCCAAGATTTGACGAGTCGTTGCCGTCACGGTCGACTCCGATCCTGGCGGAGCCCGTGATGCTCGGCCGCCTCGCCGCGTTCGCCAATGCAATGCTTAGGTTTGCGACAGTCACATTACGTTGCGCCTGCTTGATGTCAGGATGGCGCTGGCGCGCAATCGCCACGGCTTCTTCTTTGGATGAAGCGACCGCAGGCCGCGTCGGAACCGTTGCCAGAATTCCCGGATAGCGGCCAACGGATGCGCGATATTCCTCTCGGGAAATGGCGAGGTCGCCGTCAGCCAAGCTCAGACCGCTTTGCGCCGCCGCAAGTGCGGCTTCGGCCTGTGCCACATCAGTTCGGGTAATCTCGCCAACTTCGAAGCGATCGCGCGATGCCTGTAGTTCTTGGCGCAGCAGATTCAGGTTGTTGCGCCTCAATTCAACGTTCGAAATGTCGCGTTGAACCGCAACATAGGCGGAAACCGCGCGCAGAAGAACGGATTGCTCGATCCCGAGCAGTGCTTCTCGCAGTGCCAGCACGTTCTCTTTTGCCACGTCGATGCTCAGTTGTGTCTGCCCGAAGTCATAGATCAGAAAGTTCGTCGAAAGCGCCAGATTGCCGGTGACACCGTCGCTCAACGGCGATTGGTCGAGCGCCGAGGAATATTCCGAGCTGATGACATAATTCACGACCGGTCTCAGTCCCGCCACAGCCTGGGCCACATCCTCATCTGCTGCGCGAAGTAGCGCCCGATTCTGCTCAAGTAGGCCGGACGACTGATAAGCCGATATCAGGGCGTCGGTCAGGGTCTCGGCGCGTGCCTGATCAATCGGCAGAAGCAACAGAAGTCCAAGTATCGCACTGATGTAGAAAGATCTCTGGATCATCATCGTCATTCTGCCTCAAGTTCAAGATTGCGCCCTGAATTCTGTTATCATCGACCCTAGAATACAAAGGCGGTTTTGCGTCGGAAGCCGTCGAGGACCGGTGCGCCAGCATTGAATGAAAAGCGCCAAGTCATCTGACCGTCAATCTTGTAACCGATCCGACAAACGCCCAATGCACCGTCCATGAACAACGCCGCGATGCGGCCGCCTTCGTTCAGCTGGTCGAGAATAGCGGGTGGCACCTCTTCGACCGAGCCTTCGATGACGATCACGTCATAGGGGCCATGCTTGGCGGCGCCCGCAGCTAGCGGCGCCTCGATCACGGCGACATTGTCGGCGCCATATTCTGCCAAAAGCGACTGCGCTTCGGTCGCGAAGTCCGGATCCTCTTCGACGGCAACCACAGCCTCGGCCAGCCTTGCAATGACGGCGCTGGAATAGCCAAGACCGCAGCCGATATCGAGGACCATTTCACTTGGCTGCACATCCAGCGCGTCCAGCATCTTTGCCAGAGTCCGGGGTTCAAGAATGACGCGGCCATTTCCAAGTTCGACATTCTCGCCGACATAGGCGGTCTCGCGTCTGTTGGTGGGAACGAAAGCTTCACGCGGGACTTCGAGCATGGCGCTGATGATGGGAAATTTGGTGACATCAGAGGGACGAACCTGTGTATCAACCATCATCGTACGCCGGGTTTGATAGTCGGCCATTCACTAAACTCTTCTGTTCGGAACCTCTGCGAAACCTTGTTGCATAGAACAATCCGCGCGGCAACATTGCAGCTTGAGAATGATGGCGGCTTGCACGGGTCTCGGCGTTGGTATAGACCGCCCGAGACTTCGGCGAGTTGGCGGAGTGGTTACGCACCGGATTGCAAATCCGCCATTTTAACAAATGATATCAATCATCTAAATAGTTTTCGTTATCAAGACATGCCGCGAACATAGCATGAATATGATAACTTGCCGTGAAGCATCGGGCTGACCTGAAGCGTCGGGAAACATCGAATAATTGCTCGTCTCAAGTGGTGAAATCCAGATGCTCTATGAAATAGCTAAGAACAATGATTGTGAATTGCAGCATTGCCAAGTTTCAACTTATAATTGCAATTGGCTTCGTTCCACTAATCAAGTGCAGCAGTCCTCCAGCCATTGTGTTAGCGCCCAGCGGCGGCAGCCTTCTGCGCGGCGTCGGTAACCGCGGAGAACCCGCGCCTGCCGGTGGAGCTCCGCCGGTCGATTGGGGTTTGCGGCCAGCATGATGTGCAGACCCTTGATCAGAAATTCACGGTCAGTGTGGTCATCATTTTCGGGGTCCGAGAGATTTTTGATCAACGTGTTCACAAGATCCTCGTCCTCGAAGCAGTCGTCGGTGCTCATCTCGATGAAGTCATCCATCGACTGTCGCCCACGCTTTGAGAAGAAATCCGCCAGTTTTTGCAGATGCTGAGTTTCCGTGTCCCGGCAGAGTTCCTGATGGGCCTCCGCTTCGGCGAGGCGAAGGGCAGCTCGCTGACCTGCGATTCGGTCCGTCGTCATTGGCATCGTCGTAGTAGCGGTCTTCAGGTGATGCGCATCAAGGCAAACGACCGGCAAACCCAGCTCCGACAGCCTGTTGAAGAGTGCAGGTGAACTCAGCTAGTCCGAAGCTTGCTTCGATATGGATGTATTCCTGCCGTACCCACGGAATACTTCCAAGTGCAAGCTAAGCACTTCAGTCCAGAGGCCGCCAACAAGAAACAGCGCAGCTCTGGCCTACCCGCGCCTAGGGGCGGCCGCCGCAGGTGACGCAAATTCCGGCCAAGGTAACGCCGAACGCTCCAGCAGGTTTCCCAATTGCACGACGTCCATTCGGTAATAGGCGATAAGAGCGTTCCGATCATCGATGGCGAGTGCCATACTCGGAGTTGCGACCCGGTTGACGGCCTTAAGACGGCTGTAAAGGCCACCGGCCTTCATCGCGGCGGCCAGCCGACGGGAAGGGGGAAAGTTCCGCAAGGCCCGCGCGCCGCGCACCGACGCATTATAAATCCACGCACTGCGATAGTTCGTCCCCTCATTGCGCCGTCGGGTCAGATCCTCGTTGAGAAGTGGCGCGAACTCGATTCCCAGCCAATGTGACAGTCCCGACAGAGCGGCTACCGGATCGGCCGTTAACTCCTCGAAAAAGAGGATATGGAACTGCTCTCGGGGGAAGAGGGAAAACCAAGTCTCGAACTGGCGGGCATAAAGGCCGCGCTGCAGGATGCGTTCATCTTCGGCGGCGATCAGTGTCGCAAAATCCTCCGCAACATGCGCCTTGGCTGTTGCCATACGGTAATGCGACCAAGCGCGGGTAACGGGATTGCGCAGCACCACGATAAAGCGAGCATCGGGGAGTGTCTCACGAATCCGCCGGGGTGCTTCGGGGTCGCACAGATACATGGGCGTTGCTTCGCCGACCAACTGGCCCGCTGCTGCGGCCTTGAAATGCTGTTCATACCAAGCCCGATCTCGGCATGCGAAATTATCGATATCATTCAGATTGGAGTCGAAGCGATTGAAATAGTGCAGTTCTTTCACGTCTGGCAGGAAAAGCGCCGGATGACTCCGCAGGACGTCGTGAAGCCAAGTCGTACCGCCTTTCTCCGCGCCAATAATCAGCAAGTCGGGCAGCATGGAACCATCTCTCCTATGGTTTGTAGTTTGAGATCTGACCGAGGCATAGCCGAAGCCAACCACGAAGGAAAACGCCTTACCATGCCTTACTGATCGTATGCGCAGATGGGCTTTAACAAGCAGACACACGGAATTTGCGTTCTTAGCCGAAAAATTGGTTCTAAGAGGCTTGGCTGGATTCAGGTGACGGAGGGACTGACATTTTGCGGAGATGCGGCTAGTGTTCGTCCCTGACAGTCAGCGTGCAAGGTCATATCGAACATGTTTTCGACCTATCGTCGCAGAATTCTTTATATAGCGGGATACAGTCGATCGGGATCGACAATCCTCGACATGGTTCTCAATCGGCATCCGGATGTGGCTTCGACAGGCGAACTGACGTTTCTGCATGATGATGCAGAAAACCAATCGCTGCTGTGTAGTTGTGGCCAGCCCTATCACGCATGCGACATCTACGGAGACTGGGTCTGCGATCGTCCAAGGGAAGAGGCGAGTGTCCTCCGCGGGATCGAACATCGGCGAGGGCTCGGACGTTTGATTGAAATGAGAATCCCCAAAGCTGACCAGACGCAGTACCGAACCTATGCCCAAAGCCTTTTTGGCCATCTGCACGTCTGCCATGGAGCAAATCTCCTGGTGGACAGCTCAAAATCCGCCAAGTACGCAGCGGGGCGGCCACTGGCACTGTCGCGGATCGCGGGGCTTGATGTACGCGTGCTGCACCTGACTCGCGACCCGCGCGCAGTCCTGAATTCCTACATTCGCACGGGGTCGAATTGGGTGCTTGAGGGGCGCAGGAAACCCCGCCCTCTGGACAATTGGCGGCCCGTTCTTGGCTGGACACTGGCCAACCGCATCGCCCAACGTGTGGGCCAGCAGATCGGTCCCGGTCGCTACATGCATCTGCGGTTCGAAGATTTTCTGGCTGATCCTAAAGCCGCCCTGCACCGGATCGGCACATTTGCCGAACTCAATACGAACGAGATTGCGCGCGACATCCTGGACGGAAAGCCGTTTGTAGCCGGCCACAATGTTGGGGGCAATCGGACCCGGCTCGAACCTCAGAAAATTGCGCTGGACTCCCCTGTAACCACCCGACTGCCTGCGGGATATGCGTTGGGTTTTTATGCCGTGGGCAGGCGGACTGCGATGCGTCTTGGATATGGCTGAAAATCGTGGTCGTCGCATCGTGATGCTGAGCAGTCAGATGCTGCCCGAGGTGTTCGGGGGCGCTGAACAGCAATGCCTTCGTCTGAGCCGCGCCCTGTCCGATCTGGGGGAACACCCACATGTCCTGACCAGCCGTTGCAGTGGAGACGTTCCGGCCGAGGCCGAAATCGACGGTGTGCCAGTAACTCGCATCCTAGTTTCTGCTCCACCGCAGCGCGGGGGATGGTCTATCGGCTCTTCGATCCACTGGATGCTGGCCATCGAGGACTGGATCAAGCGGCGGCGTCACAAGATTGACCTGGTGCATTGCCATCAGGCGAAACTGAACGCTTGGGCCGGGGTCCGCGCGGCCCGCAGCATCGGTGTGCCGAGCCTGGTAAAGCTCGGGACAGCGGGGCCCAATTTCGATTTTTATAGCTTGGAGCGAAAAAAATGGCTTTGGGGGCGCATTGCAGCGCGCACCATTGCACGAGATGCGTCTATGATTGTAGCGATCAGTGACGAAATGCTGTCTGACATAGCCACTTACGGAATCCCCAAAACGCGACGCATCTTAATCCCCAACGGAATCAAGCTTGTCGAGACAAATGCTAGCGCGCGGGCTGAAATCCGGCGCGCGCTTGGCTGCGAGCCGGGGCATCGTCTTTTACTCTTCGTGGGCCGGATGGAGGCGCAAAAGAACGTCAACACGCTGCTGGAAGCCTTTGCACGCCTTCCGAAAGCGCTTGCCAATAGCAAACTTGTACTGCTGGGAGATGGCGCGCTGTTGAACCAGCATCGGAGCGAGGCCAGCGCGCTGGGATTGGTGGGTCGGGCGACTTTCAAAGGTCGTGTCGACAACGTGCTCGAATACCTTGCAGCGGCCGACATATTTGTGATGCCCCCTCTGGCCGAGGGAATGTCGAACGCCCTGCTGGAAGCGATGTCGACCGGCACCCCGCAGATCGCCTCGGAAGTGTCCGGCAATACTGATCTGATCGAACATGACGTTACCGGCTGGCTCTACGGAATGCCAAAAGATGTCGGGGGCTTGACCTCGGCGCTCGAGCACGCTTTGGCATTGTCCGACGAGGATCTGGCCGCCATCGGTGAGAATGCGCGGCAACGCGTGTCGAAAACCTACACCATAGACATGGTCGCGCGTCGCTATGTCGCGCTTTACGATGACTTGTGTCCGAAAGGGCGAAAATGATCGACCACGCCTCGCCAATCCGCTTATCAGTCGTTCTTATCTGCTACAATCAGGCGCATTGTATCGCCGACAGTCTGGGCAGCGTTCTTAGCCAGACCGCCTATGACCGTCTCCATGAAATCCTCGTGATTGACGATCATTCCCGGGACGGGGCCGCCGAGATTGCCGAGCGCCTCGCGAGAGACCACCCCAAAGTTCGGGTGATTCGCCGCAAGACCAATAGTGGCGGTGCCGCAATCCCGCGCAACGACGGCATGGCGATAGCCACTGGAACGCATGTGGCGTTTCTGGATGCCGATGATATCTGGGCAATTGAAAAGACAGCTATTTCTCTGGATGTGTTGGAGGCGCAACCCAACATAGGATTGCTGTACTGCGATTTTGTCGCCTTCGACAAGGAGGGAACCGAACGGCGGACGGTCTGCACCCACATCGATCGGGACGATGCGCACCAGCTCGAAAAGCTCTTTGTCAGAGGCGGTCCGATCCTACCATCCTGCGCAATCGTGAACCGAGGGGCCATCGAGAAGGTTGGAATGATGGACCCGCAGCTGAAATTCAACGAAGAGTCTGAGTTCTGGTTTCGGCTCTTGACCGCGATGCCGGCGCAACGCGTACCACGCGCCCTAGTGCGCAAGCGTGAGTGGATGGGCAGTCTTGGTTCAACCAAATATGGTCTGCAGAATCTTGCGGCCAAACGCCAGATCACTGAAATGATGCTCGCGCGGGTTCCCGTCCTTGCGAGGGTGGTGCACCTGCGGGAGGCACAGATCGAATTCAAGACCGCCGTTCACTTCTTCGCGGTCGGCGATACGAGATCCGCCCGCATCCATTTGCGCAAGGCGCTTGAGATAGATACGTCCTTGCACAAGGCACGCCTTTATCTTGTGCTGTCGTATCTGTCATCCGATCCCGAAACCCTGCTGAGGCTCGTGCGCAGCGCCGGTGCACGTATCTCGGCCATAGCGCGCTAAGTTCGTCGGGGATATACCATGAAAATTGTTCATGCCATTACCTGCCTTCTGCGCGCAGGTGCTGAAGAGAACACCATCGCCACCTGCAACGCGCAGGCGAAACGGGGGCATGAGGTCTGGCTGGTATATGGCAATGAAGTCGATACGTCGACCCTAGAAACTGTTTCCGGGAAGGTTCACACCCTTCAGATCCCCAGTCTTCTGCGGCAGATTGACATCAGGTCGGATCTAGCGGCCCTGAAGCAACTGACCATGTTGTTCCGCGAGCAGCGCCCCGACGTTGTGCACACGCACAATTCCAAGGCCGGGTTTCTGGTGCGGCTCGCCGCGCGGCGCGCCAGTGTTCCCATTGTCATTCACAGCGTCCACATCCTGCCCTTTATCAATGTCGGGCCCGCCAAGAAATGGTTCTACCTCGGCTTGGAAAAATACGTCGCCACCTTTACCGATGCCTTCATCGCCGTTTCCAAGGCCATGCGGGACGCCAATCTTGCGGCCGGGTTGGGCACAGAAGATAACAACCACGTAGTGTATTCCGGCATGACGCTGGAGCGGTTTCGAACCGCGGAGCCCGCCGATCCCCTTGGGCCAGGACCGATGATTGCCATTGTGGCGTCTTTGGAGTCGCGCAAGCGCCATTCGGATTTTTTCGACGTTTTTGCCGCGCTTGCGGCCCGCCATCCAGATTTGTACTTGTGTCTTTTGGGGCAAGGGAAGCTGGAACCCGATTTGCGCGCCAAGGCCAAGGCGCTGGGACTTGCAGATCGCATCCACTTTCTGGGATTTCGCGACGATATCGAGCGCTGGGTCGCCGCTGCGGATATCTGCGTGCTGCCGTCGATGCGAGAGGGGTTGCCTCGGGTCGTCGTCCAGTACGCCGCAGTCGGTCGGCCGATCATCGTGACCCGTCTGCCCGGACTGGAGGAGATCGTCACCGACGGCGAGAACGGTTTTGTGGTGGCCTCGGGCAAGGTTGCGGACATGGAAGGCCCGCTAGAAAAATTGCTTTCCGATCCGGATCTGCGGGCCCGCATGGCAAAGGCCTCAAAATCCCGTGATCTGTCGCGCTGGTCTCTGGACCGTATGGAGCCAGAGATCGAGAGGATTGTCACAACGATCGCGTCGCGAAAGGCATTGTAGCGCAGAGTTGCCGACAAACGGCCGGGTCGGTGCCGCCCGCTAACGCTCTTTTGACAAACTGACGACGTGCGCCCACCGGCCGAATCGGCGCTAATTGATCGGGCTTTGTATCGTACGAAATCGCGGCGAACGCTCAGGTAGGGCATCCTTAACCATAGTCGCGAATATTAGTCGACGGCACTTCGTTGCCCGACCGCCCTTCCGGAGAACAAACATGGCCGACCCGATTGCAGGCATTTGCAAAACCCTTACGAGTCCAGGAATCGTTCCTTTTGATGGAACGCAACATGAAAGCGGCGTGCGCGGCCTTCTTGCGCATGCAATCGGCAGTCAGCCCGCATTTGGAAGCGCTGCTGCCGATCACACGGCAATTTTCTGATGCTGAGTATCGCGATCAATCGGACAAGCGTCCACCAGACAATATCCGGTTTGGCCAGCCTATCTTCAGGACTGCTGGCAACGCCGATAAACTTGTTCACCGGGGCGCAATCATCTTTTACGACCCTTTCCCATGCTAGCCTTGTCAACAACAGGGACAGGGTGGGCGGACGTCTTGCCTAGGCGTTAGCAGGGCTGCTGCGCGGCTTAACTTCGACACGCCTCTTGTCGCCGGGTACGGCCATTTCGTAATAGCCGATCACGAGCTGCTCCAGATTCCTGAAGTTCCAGCTTTCGGGTGACGGCATGCAGAATGCCCGGGCCAGGAAGGAGAGTTGGGTCAATTTCGCGTATCACCTTCCCGAAGATGTGACTAGCAGCTATACCTATATCCAGGCCAAACCTTCGGGCGACTACGCAGGCTCGATTGACAATGTTGCGGTCTACGACATGCACGCTGTCGATCCCAGCCACATGGCATGTGACGTTATCGTGATCGGGGGCGACGGTAATGCGTCGTCGACCACGTCCGAACATGTGTCTGCTATCAACCAATCGGGTGACGGTTCTCGGCGGCATCTTCGATGGGGAACCTTGTCAACCAGCGGTATTGGCCGAACATCGGCAACGGTATCGCCTTCACCGGTGCTGGCGAAGAGGTTGCCGAGGCCGAGACCGGAACCCACTGGTATCCAAACAGCGCCATCAACGGCACGACTTGGGACGATGACTGGATTAACGGGCAGTCAGATGACGGCGTGGATCTCAACGGCGGCGGCAATGACGGCCTGATCCGGATCCAGCACACGAAACGGGCAGAGTTTCTCGGCGGCAATCTGAAAGACTACATCCGCAACGGCTTTGTGGCTTGGAACTGCGATGATGTCGTCTTTGACTATGTTATTTCTGACGGCCAGTTTCCAACCACGTACTTTGAGCAAGTTGCGCAGTTCGGGGCGGGCTACGAATGCGCGGCCATGAAGGTTGCGTGGCCAAACAGCGATAACTTAGCCCCGTCGGATCGCTCTGATCGCAACGTCAATGCCAGCCGGTGCCGGGTCAAAGGTGGGTATGCCGGTGCAGTAGTGAAAAGTCGAGGCGATGGACAGGGCCGGTTCGACTTGCACGCGGTCAATGTCGACAGGATTGCCGCATCGGGGTCGGCCAAACTGTCGGGATCCATCATGGATTTGGACTAAGGCATCAACGCGTCTGGAACCGGCAGCGACTTGTCGATCGAGGGTCTCCGAGCGGAGCGAATTGCAAAATCCTGCGTCGATGGACAAGTTGCCCGGCTGGCGATCCGGCATTGCGACTTCATCGATTGGGGTCTGGACGGTGCGAGCCTGTCCCACGAGGAATGCCCCTGCATCGGTGGTAATTACGGAGCCGGGATCATCGTGTCGGACATGCTGGCAATCAAGGGAAACACGTTCTATCGGACGCTTACGGAGGGTGCGGCGAGCTACCAGATCAATCGTTCAAACAATCAATCCTTGCTTCGCCCCCAATTGTGGATTTCCAGTGAAAACGCATTCATCAACACTGGTGGAAATAGTGGCTTCGCAGAAAAACAGAGCTGCCTTTTTGACAAATCCGAATTGTCTGAGGTCACGACCTAGCATAGTGAGACGGTCCATTCGGGAATCAACGGCCGCCTGGAATCAGCGTTATTAGGACTTGGTCGCCACCATGTGCATCCGGGCGGTTTCTTGTGTCGGGGGCGACAGCAATTTAACCCCGAATGGCGCCGCTCAAACGTTCGGTAAAAGTTGCGGACCCGGGCGCCCGAGCACCCAAATATTGGCCCTCTCCGATCTGACACTACCGGAAAGGATATATTATTTGGTGGTAGAAGTTTCCCCAAATATACCATAAACTTAAGCCTAGAGAGCGTTTCAGCGCGCAATCTACGGATTGAAATATCGCCGTCACGCGACGGGTGGCGACCGGCCTGCCCGTAGTACCGGTTTACGGCTCTTGAGGATGCATGCGGATGCCCGATTTTTCCAGACGCGTCTTTCTTGCGGGAACGGCTGGTTTAGTTGCTGGCGATCTGTCGGCACAAACGCGCATGGCAGATCCTGGCAATCCGACGTCCGAGATCGTCAGCACCATGCCGCCTCTCGACGAGATCAATATCCTTGCGGTGGACGCTTTCGGGGCCGTCGGCGATTGCCCGGCCAATGGCAGTACGGCAGGTTCGACCGATGACAGCACGGCGATCGCCGAAGCCTTTAAGACCTGCCCCGACGGCGGCATCGTACGTTTTTCTCCCGGCAAGTGTTACGCGGTTTCTCGCCCGATTCATGTCACTGGCAAACAGATCAATATCGATGCCCGAGGTGCCACTATTCGGTGTCGCGACGATTCGGTTTGGCATGTCTTCACTATAGGCGGAATGCCCGATGCCTATGTCGAAGAGATCAACGTGTGGGGCGGCCTTTGGGACGGCAATCTTGAAAACCAAAGGTATTATCCAAATTCAAACGGCAAGATAGTCTTCACCGATCGCGGAATGGAACTATACGGCCAAAATGTCGGCACACCATTCTACGAGAACTCTAAGATAAACGGCGCCACCTGGGACAATGGTTGGATCAACGGGCAATCTGCAGACGGGATCGACGTCAACGGCGGCGGAAATGACGGTCTGATCCGTATTCAGTTTGCAAAGCGTGCTAATTTCCATTCCTGCACTGTGAAAGACTGGGTCCGTAACGCATTCGTGACGTGGTGTTGCCCGCAAAATCTATTCTTCAACATGCAGGGGTCAGGTCAACTGCCCACCCATTTTCACGAGCTGAACGCCCTGTTCGGTCTGCAACACGAGGCCGCCTTTCTCAAGACCAGCGGGGACAACCCGGGGGCCCTGGCCCTGCGTGGCAGATTTTTCGAAAGCGTCAAGGTAATGGGCGGGCGCTGCGATGGCGGAGTGATGCCAATCTTTTGCCGAACCAACCGCCCCAAACCGGAAACCGCTGCAAACCATGTCGTGATCGACGGTTTCGAAGCCTATGGGTTTTCAAGAGACGTGTGGTTCGAGGTTGCGACATCGATCCGCATATCCAAGTCGCAGATCGTCGGGGCCAGTGTCACGAGCAGCGCACACCGACAGGTTCCGGGCATCTTCATCGGCAACGGAACCGTCGACTGGTCGATCTCCGATTCCTACATCCGCGGGCATATCGACACCCGGCAGAAACAGAACGTGCGCCTCGGCACGTTGCAAAACGTTACGCTGGAATGTGACAGTGCCATCCCGGAATGGCTGGTAGCCTGTAACAAGATCTCGAATTCGATTATCCGATCGCGGGGATTTGGCGTGTTATGCGAAGACGCCCTGAATGTCGAGGTCTATGCCGAGACAGGAAAGTCCATGGTGGTTTCCGGTAGCGCCAGAAATTGCCGTATTGGTCGGGAACGGCGGGAGGGCAGGATTGTCCGCTTCAACCTGAGCGCGGGGCAGAACGATGTCGAGATTGGCAACATGGGCGGGCTCGACTTCATCCGCCGAGGCAATCCGGTTATCCAGGGCGGTCGATGGTACGACATCCATCGGTCTAAATACACGCTGGCAGACGGCAAAATTTTGTTTGACCAAACCGCTCAGGCCGGGGACATAGTTGAGATCGGGTACTACGACCTTATCGAGGAGGTGGTATCGGCAGACCCGGGTCAAACAGTTTTCCGCCTGTCCCGGCCCGGCGGTACGCGCGCCTCCGATATCCTGTCGGTCATGGTGAATGAAAATGTCGTGCCCCCGGCAAGCACCGTAGCCGATCCAGCAGTGGACGTTCATTACACGGTTCGCGCCCGCCCCGATGGACATTGCGACGTGAGGCTAGTCAATCTTGAGACTACCGCCAGTGACGCGTTCAAGATTTCTTACCTGCCGCCGCTGCGTCCCTATGCCGGCTTGATGCTGAAATCCGTGCCGAACGGATACGTGCGGGCGGAGGTCATCTGCCACAACATAAACAATATTCGCATTTCCGGCGCTGCCACCATCAGCGGACATTTCGCGGATCTCGCCGGAGACGCGGCGCTTACGATTGATGAAGACGCCTGGGCCGAGCTGCTGGACCTGACGGTCATTCGCGCCAGGGGCGGTATCTTGGCAGCATCCGGCACCAAGGCACGGCCCGATACGGTGCGCATGGTGAACTGCCTGTTTCAGGATTGGGGCCTGGACGGCGACGCGACGGGCGACGGTCTGAACCTCCGGGGCATTGGCCAGAACGCCAAGAAAGGGCTGGAAATACAAAACCTGGTGCAAATGCAAGGCACCATTTGGAGGTGGAGCGGACAGGAACCAACGGCAAGCGCCGATATCGGGCGGTTTGCGAAACGCCCCGTCAAACTGGCCGTTTTTGAGCGAAACACATTCTCGAATATCGACGCTCCCGCCGTTCCTCCGGCGACTCTTTATCGGCCTCAAGGCGAAGGACAGAGAGAAAGCCCATGAACGCCATCGTCAGCAGCGCCGAACTTTTCAAAGTTCACCGGTTCGATACTCTGCCCGCGGCCGCCGAACGCGATCTGATCGCTCTTTGCTGCTTTGGGCGTGGTGGGTCGAATATCGTCTGGAGCGCGATTGCGTCGTCCCCCGACGTCATCAGTATGGCTGACGAATGGCATCGCGCCGTCTATGGACACATTCCGTTTGCTGGCGATCATCTGCGTCGGCTTGTTCGCTATGTGCAACGGCGCCATGTCTGCACCCGCCGTGATACCGGAAAAGAAGCAGCGTCGTCTGCAATCACCCGCGGCATTGCCCGGTTCATGATGTCGTCTCTGAGGATGCGAGACGTCGAGGACAAACCGGAAGCCAAAGCCATCGTGGCCAAGGTCATGGACTACAGCCTTTTCAATGTCGACTTGATCGGGCGGGAATTCCGCAGCACCAGGCTCGTGGTCCTCACCCGCCACCCGCTTGGGCAATGCGAGAGCCTGATGCGGTCAGGCGCCTCGCTGGAGAATGCCATCATTAAATATTGCGAGGTCGGCACCGCGATGGCGAAACTTGCCGACAGGGATGGGCATTTGGTGCATTTCGAAGAACTCGCCAACGACCCCAATAAGACATACGAGGATTTGTTCGGCTTTCTCGACGTCAGTCGGCCGGATGCCTATTGGATGAAGCGCAAGAAGTTTGGCGATGCCAGAGACAAGAACACAGATGTGGGTCGAAGTGACTACCACCTGATCCCCGCACGAAAGCTGCCCGAAGTGATCGACAAAACGGCTTTTGAAAAGTCAGCGGCCAGATTGAGCCCCGCGCAATCTGAAAGGATCATGGCACAATGTGGGTCGACTGCAGAACAACTTGGGTATTGATCATTGATGTTTTTATCAGCGCCAATGGGGTGAGTTTATCAGGAAGGCTTTGTCATGACGGTTGTTGAATGGCAAAGCATTGAAAAATCATTGGGTATCAGGGCGTTGCGGTTATGAATACAGACGACTACAATATCCTGTTTCATATTGGATATCCGAAAGCAGCCAGCTCGTTTCTTCAAACTACTTTATTTTCAGGAAGCCACCCTCATATACGTCCCATCCCCTCCCGGACTGTCGATGCTAATCATGCATACGCGAAGCCCGGAGCAGACTTGCTTTTTGACAATATTCCCGAATATCGACCTTCTTATTATCCTTTATTCTTTTGTCCCGATGACACTCGAGAGACTATTCTTAATTTCATTGGCGCATCGAATTCGGATAGATCAGGCTTCGCGTATGTCATGTCGAATGAAGGCTGGGCGGGACACCCATTTAGTGGCGGAGTCAATGCTTTGGAAATCGCACAGAGGATCTGCAGTGTCGTTCCAAATGCAAGAATTCTTATAGTCGTTCGCGAGCAGAGAAACATGCTGCTTTCGTCGTATGCACACTACCTTTCCAAGTCGCACGGACTTGCCAGTCTGACAAAATATCTTGAGGCAGACCTGAGCACCCAGATTCCAGGCCATCATCCTGGTTATTATTGTTTTTCGTATCTTATATCCAAATACCGTGAATTGTTCGGCGAAGATAATGTACTCGTGATGCCTCTCGAGGAACTCCAAAGAGATCAGCCAAGCTTTACGGCTAGAATATGTGAATTCATTGATGTTCCAGTCTTGGATTTAACCCATGTACCGTCAGAGAATCGTCGAGATTACGCTGAGTATTGTGCTGTTAGAATGTTTCTCTATTTGAACATTCTAGGGCGGAGTACGCCAGCTAATGGCTTCATCGGATTAAAAAAACTTAGACTGCGAAACGTAGTTGTTCGTGGTTTGTCCAAATTGATTTCAGACCGACACACACGCAGGATAATTGACAAAGACATCAAAGTTATTGAAGCAACCATCGGTCATTTAATCCGGAAGGACAATGAAACTCTGCAGACATATGTTTCTTACGATTTGAAATCGCTTGGCTATTTGCTGGGCTGACTTCGATTTAAGTGGTCATCAAAGGAAACAGGTTTTGCGGTTCGAAAACTTGAACAACTGGGGATCTTTTCGAACCAAGTTGAAAAGTTCCAGAACTTTTCAACGTGCAGTGAACCAAAAAAGTGAGGGTCGTCAGATCAAACAAAATATCTTACCACGGCGAACTTCGATGGAAATCATGGGATGATTTGATTGGGCTATGGAGCTGCCCGAAGTGATTGACAAAACGGCTCTTGAAAAGTCAGCGGCCAGATTGAGCCCCGCACAATCTGAAAGGATCATGACACAATGTGGATCGACTGCAGAACAACTTGGCTATTGACCGGCTAAGACAATCTGTGCCCGAAGAGTATCTCAGTGAAACCGGCAGGAACACATTATGATGGCGGCCCCGCAGAACGATTCCGAAGTCCGACCTGTATTTCTGATTGGCGCGCAAAAAGCTGGGACAACGTTTCTTCACAATGCCTTGGTCTCCACCGGCGGCATAAGGCCAACCATGGAAAAGGAAACGCACTACTTTTCGACCGATCGTCACAGAACCGTCCGCTGGGAAGAGCTATTCGACAACCACTTCACGGGCCCGATCTGTTTGGACGGCTCGGTTTCCTATCTCCACGTGCCCGGCACGCAAGAGAAAATCAAAGCTAGATTTGAAAATGCGATCATCATAGCCACCATCAGGGATCCGGCGCAAAGAGCGATATCCGCTTTCCTGCACAACGCAAAAAATGGAAGAGATCTCAGAGGCTTGTCTGACGCTCTCGATATCAGGGCAACAACCTCGGAAGAGATATTTGAAGAAGAGGATTTCAAGATTAGAAAAGCGTTAGATCGCGGATCAATTATCCTGAGACCAGCATATGAACATCATTTCGGCGATAAGTTTTACGACGACCCCTTCTGGACATTTCGCTACACTTTCAACTCGCAATTCGATTTCCAACTCGGTTCGTATTTTCAGAACTTTTCCGTCCTTCTTTTCGATTTTCGCGATCTGGTCACGTTCCCCTTGGTATGCGTGAACGCGATAAGACTGAAGATCGGACTTCAAGAGGCAAATCGGATCGACGAGAATTCGGAAGCCAACACGACGCGAATAAGCAACGCCAGAGTAGTAAGGAAATTCCTGAGAAACTATGCTTACAGCAAGAGCGACAGGCCAACCGCCCTCAAAATGTCCTATCCCTTGCTGCGATCGCTCTTTCGGGACTACAACCTTTCAAACCGCGCGGCGGACTTCAAAGATACACCTTGGTACATATCCGCCGGATACGACGACCTTGTCAGAACTAAGTGCGAGAAAAAAGTCGATGATCGAACCGCGTCGTAAGAAGATGGCCGATCATTGCGCAAACCGTCCTTCCGCGTTCCGCATCCAATGAGTCGACTTGGCGGATTGAGCGACCGCCTGCTCAGCGGCACGGCTTGGACGATTGCCAGTTCCGGTGCTCAAATGCTCATCCGCCTAGGAACGCTTGTCATCCTCGCGCGACTGATTTCGCCGACGCAGTTCGGATACATGGCAGCCGTACTGACGGTTGTGAACATTACCGAAGCACTCAGTAATATGGGTCTTGCGCAGGCGCTAATCCAGCGAAAGAGCGTTGATCGCGAAGACCTAGTCACGGCGCAAACCGTTGCGATCATCCTGGCCGTCTCGTTTACAATTCTCAACTGGATTTTCGCCGAACCGGTCGCGTCGATTTTCAAGCTGCCCGAGATCGAACTCTATCTGCGCGTGGCATCGGTGGTCTTTCTCCTGCATGGGCTCCTGACCTTGGCAAAGGCGCGCATGTCGCGCGATTTAGATTTCCAGCGTGCCGCGAAAATCGAGACCGTTTCTGCCCTTTTTGGATATGCCGCTGTGATCTTGCCGATGGCCTGGATGGGCTTCGGCGTCTGGGCGCTCGTCGCCGCGCTCATTGCGCAAGCGGCGGTTTCACTAGGGGTTTACAGCTATTTCTATCCTCCACTCTCTGGATTTCGCATCTACGGCGCCGCGGTCAGGCGCCTGCTGCGGTTTGGCGTCGGCAATTCTGTCGCCATTCTGGCCAACAAGATCGCAGGCGAAATCGATTACATCATCGTCGGGCGTATGCTGGGTGCTGAGGCACTCGGGATCTATTCGCGTGCATTCCAGCTAGTCATCCAGCAAACCAAGCGGGCCGGTCAATCCTTTGATCGGGTGCTGTTCCCGGTGCTCTCCACCATTCAAGACAATCCGGAGAGGTTGGTGACAGGCTATCGCCGCGCTATGGCTGGGGCCTTCTTTGCCTCAACTCTGGGTTCTGTGGTTGTGTGGTTTCTATCAGAACACGCGGTCTTGCTTCTACTGGGGGCGGATTGGACCGCTGCCGTCGTGCCCCTTACGTATCTGGCCATCGCGATTGGACCCAGGAGCGCGGATCGGATCAATGGATCGCTTTTTAGGGCCACCGGCCGGATCTGGCTTTTTGCGGGGCTGCAGGCGCTCAATATCGTATGGATCTCGGCAGCTGCCTGGATCGGGTCGCGCTATGGCATCGCGGCTGTGGCCCTTGGGGTTTCCATTGCCTTTTGGTTCCACTTCTTCGTGATGAGTGTGGTCACACTGAAGCTATATGGCATTCCGACCCGCGCCTTTTTTGAGAGCCTTCGACCCGCTGTCGTCGGGTCCGCCGTCATGATCGCCATATTGACTTTGGCGCAAAATGCCGCAGTTGCGGCGGGCTTGTCGTTTTGGTCCGTCGGAGGAGTCCTGCTGTTGGCATCGGGGGTTGCGATCATAGCCGTCTTCGCCACGCCAGGCGCCGCGCTGGGGCCGGACGGAACTTGGCTGCGGACATTTTTCCTCAATAAATTGAAGCATAGGAAATGACGCGGTCACAAGGAACGGCAAGACCAGTGACCGTGATCTGTTTTCGGCCCCGCTTCTGCATAGTCACAAACGCCAGCGGCTTGCATCTATGCCCAAAGGCAGAAGACACTCGATCTGTTCGTCCCGAACGTCCTGCAAGAGCGCCATATCTTCAGGCGTCAGGCCCGGAGCCGCGACGGATAATTGCTGTGCTGCTGCCATCTGGGCGACGTTCAGTTTCTTGGCATATTCGACCACCGTATCAAGCCCCATTGTCTGCAAAAGCTGCTTTGATCGATAAAGAATGCTGTAGGGCAGCCCGCTACGCGCTACGCGTCCCTTGTTTACGTGTTCCTGTAAAATCTCGTCGGAAAGCTTCATGGAAGCGATGCCCATGAATTGGACCAAGCGATCTAGAAGAACCTGCGGGTCTGTCAGGATTTCCTCGTACAACCCCGTGAAAACGTTCTCGGCTCCAAAGGCATCGATGTAGCGTTTCACCGGCACGTCATAGCGGCTGTAGCGCAAGATGCTGGGCTGCCGTTCAACCGCTTCCGGAAAGGACAGGCGCCGCCCCGAATTCAACAAAAACCTGCGGTAGTGGGATTTGCTCCGCCCAACCGGATCTCTGAGGAGAACAATGAAACGCGGTGCATCCAATGTCTGTAGAATGCGTTCCAGAACGCCGTCGGTATAAAGATAACTCGGGGTCGATTCCCAGAAGACTCTCCGAGAAGGAGCCGCCCCCGGATTAAAAAGAGAGATGTACCAGTTCCGCCCGCGATCCCACCGCCGGTCAAAGAAGTGAACCTCTTTCTCGCCTTGCGCAACAATGACACCGGAATGCCGCTCCATCTTGTCATGAAGCCAAGTCGATCCGCACCGCTGCCCGCCAAGACCAATGTAAATGGGCTGCATGAAACCTCCCTATTCGAACCACAGTTCGGATATCTTGGGCGCGGAACGCATGACCACAGGGTCCCGCGTGCCCTGCTGCGATTCTAATCCTTCGCTGCGCAACATTGCCGCCAACCTACTATCTGGCCGGCCGGCCAGTTCAGCGTAGCTGCCGCTTTCAACCAGGCGCCCGGCCTCCAGCGCCACAACGTTGTCTGCAAAGGAAATCATCGACGGACGGTGGGCGATCGTCACGATTGTCATCCGCTGCTTGAGGTTCAGGATGGCCTTGGCAATCAGGGCCTGGTTGTCAGGGTCAAGCGCGCTGGTGGCCTCGTCAAGAACCAGAAGCCGTGGCCGGCGCAGCAACGCGCGCGCAAGCGCGATTCTCTGGCGTTCTCCGCCCGAAATCCGCGACCCGCGGTCGCCGATCACGGTGTCGAGTTGCTGCGGCAGCGCCTTGACGAAGATGTGCGCCTGGGCAAGCTCTAGCGCGCTCCATAAGGCGGCGTCGTCGGCATCGGGCAGAGCCAGGCGTAGATTTGCCGCGATCGTGTCATGGATCAGGAAGATTTCCTGTGGCACAAAGCCGACCTGACCCCGCCACGCGCGCAAGTCACCAGAGCCGATCTGGCAGCTGTCAACGACAAGCCGCCCCTTGTCCGGGGCGACAAGACCAATCAGAATCGCCGACAGGGTGCTTTTTCCCGAACCCGACGGCCCGATCACCGCCGTTGCCGTCCCTGCGGACAGGCACAGCGAAACAGCGTCTAAGGCCGGCCGCTCGTCCTCTTTCGAATAGCGATACGAGATATCTTCGCAGTGCAGATACCGGGTCAATTCTGGCAAATCTGCCGCGCGACCGTCGATAGGTTGTGGCTCGGCATGTTGCTGCAAATCATGAAGATTTTCCTGAAACACGTCGAATGCTGAAAGATTCTGCAGCAACTGCTGGGTCAGCCGCTCGATGGCCATGACGCGGGGGGCAATGCGCATGAAGATAAACATCAGCACCACAAGCTCTGACAGGGGCGTGGCCAGATAGACAAGAGCCACATAGACAAAAAGTGCAAGCGCTCCGGCACTCAGGATCTGAAACGCTGCAGTGCCCAATGTGCTCAAACGCAGAAAGGCGTAGCTGTCGCTGCGAAGTTGGTCCATGGCAGTCGACAGACGATCTACGCTTTGCCGTTCGACGTTGAGTGACCGGGCAACTGCCAGCCCTCCGAGGAAATCGGCGAGGGTCCGATACTGCTCTTGCCGGTGGCCGGTGATCTTGCGACCCAGCCCGTCCGCGCCCCGCCGGACCGGACGTAGAAGAACGGTCACCAGAAGGCCTAGAACGGCAGCAGAGAGCGATATCGGAACGGATATCAGGAACGAGGCGACGGTATAGATCGCCAAGGCAATCAGGGACCGCACGATATTAAGTAGACTCGTCGCTGCGATATGCACCCGGTCCACATCGCCGACAAGCATATGCGTGAGATCCGCCTGACGTTGGTCCGCGATGTATTTCCACTGCGCATCGGCCACGGCGTGCATCAGATCCAGCCGGGTCTCGTTCATCACCCCGATCAACATGTCTGCCATCAGGACGAGCTGATACCGGTTGAAGGCAGCCGCAAGTGAAATCAGCACCATGAAAGCGATCAAAACCGTCGCAAGGCTGAACTGTTTCCCCGACAGCCCGATCCAGGAGATTAAGTCAGACGTGGGCATTGTGATTATCAAACCGTCTTCCAAACGCGAAACCGCACTCAGTACCGGGATTAAAATGAGGATCGAGACCCCCTCGGTCAGCGTGCCAAGCACCTGAAGCCACAATGCCACCACGCCGCGGCGCCCCCCTTTGGCATAGAGGTGGCGTGCAAAGGGTAGCACGCGCATCACGTCGAACCGGGGCAGATCAGTTGATATTTCTGTCATATCAATAGCTTACGAGTAGCTGTTTTTCGACCAGGCGAACCACTTCATCCAGCCGGTCGATGCTGTTGGGTACGTCCAGCATGGCAACATCGTAGCGGGACGACACCGCCGCGCATTGGCGAAAATACCGCGCGGCGATCTCGGATGGCAGGACACTGCTGCCGAATTGGGCCGCGTATCCAAAGCGGATAAGCTCGGCCAGCGCCTGAGCCGGTGGCACGCGTGTCAGCCTGGCATTCTTGCCGCGCCGCAGGATACAGAACAGGCCCGCAGGTACGGCCTTTTGCAGCGGTTCCTGACGCAGGTGGTGTTGCTCTTTCCGGATCGCGGGATGCAGCGCGCCACTGGGCACGACCTGCGAGTCTAGCCGCATCGCCGCCGCCGCATCTTCGGACAGCTTCATCTGCAACAGACCCGAATGCAACATGGCCTGCCCCTCCGGCGTCACGGAAAATGCCGCCACATCATCGCCCATAAGCGGATGACCCGCCGCAACGAAGGCCGCGGTGGTCGTGGATTTGCCCGCTGCCTTGTCCCCCAGGAAAGTCACTGCCCGTCCGTTAACGATGACTGCGCCGGCATGCAGCACAAGCGCCCCGCGCCGCAGCAAGAGCATCGCCATGACCACACCGTTCAGCGGCAGCGCAATCAGTCGATCCTCGACGCCCGGCTCCGGATCGACGATGATCGTATCCGTTCCGCGAATTGCAAAAGTTCCAACTGCGGAAAAACGCAGCCACCAATCTCGCTCGCCGATCTCTATCTGCGACTTCGGGCAATGATCGAGCGGCGCGCGGAGGATTCTGAGATCGGTCTCGACGGCACCGCCCGCGCCCCAGTTCTCGTCTGACAGGCCCAGTTGCAGGTTGGAGCCTATTGACAGTCCGTAGGCGCGATACGTGAAGCGATATCGGTTTTCTGCTTCCGTTCCGATCATGTTGTTGAGTGACTCCTTTGGCTTGAAGTCTTCAGAAGATGCAGGCCAGCAGCGCGCCAAATCAGCATGACCTCGCCGCCGTTGAGCGAAGACGCATCGCGCCGCATCCGCTCGATCCCGTCCCGCAGCACCTCCATATTCAAAGCCTCTCCTAGCCTGTTGCGGGCATCGGCCGTCATGTCCGAAAGCACGTCATCATGAAACCGCACCAGCCCGCGCGCAAGATGGCTGGAAAAATCCACCTTGTCCTGGCGGCGCAGCACCGCCTGCGGAAGAGCGGCGGACAATCCCCGGCGCAACACACTGCGGGATTCGTTCCGGCGCATTTTCTCGGATGCCGGGAGGGCAAGACAGAACTCCACCAGCCGGCGGTCATAAAAGGGAAAGCGCAATTCCACTCCGGCATCGGACCCGGCCTTGTGAAGAATCTCGAACGCCGCGGCGACGGTGGGCGAGGTCAGCGCGCGCAAGTGATTTGCCCGGTCATCGCGAGAGGTATCGGGGATTTCTTCCGAAAAGTTCTTGAACCGGGCGTCGATGCCGGTGCGCGATATGTAATCGGCGCGCAGATAGCGCCGCCAAGCGGGGTCGACCTGCCCTCTTGTGCCGCCACCGATCGCATTCACGCGCCGCAGGGTGCGGAACATCGTCCGCCCCGCCAGAGAATGGCGGGCGTGCAGGCGCAGCAGTGTGATCAGTATCCCCAGCCCGGATTCTCCGGACAGACGCGTTTGCGTCGGCATCAGTGACAAGGCGGTCAACCACCGGCCCTGGGCCGCAAGCTCCAACATCCTGGCATTGCCATACCAAACGACCTCGTCGCCGCCATGCCCATCCAAGAGCACCCTGATCCCGTCGGCCTCCGCCCTGCGATGAACCGTGCCAAGCCCCGAGAGCCCGGGTGCGGCAAACAGGCCATCCTGTGCCTGAACACCCAGATCGAAGCCGGCCAGCGGCGGATGATCCGACATGTCGATCTGGCAGGACCGGAACGTGTGACTTGTGGCCAGCACCGTATCGATGTAGCGGCTCTCATCCAGTGAGGGCCGTCCGCCATATGTCATGGAATAGGTCCGCAGCGGACGATCAAAGGCGCTCCCCGCGACAACGCTCACTGCAGACGAATCCAATCCGCCGCTCAGAAGCGCGCCATCCGTGCCGTCACCCCGCATGCGTGCCAAGACTGAGCGTGAAAAAAGATCCCGGAAGGTATCGGCGGGGCTGGCGTCTCGATGCTCTTTGGTCGTCAGGGACCAGTAACGACGCCGCGTCACGGTCGCTGGTGTCCAAAGCAGCCAGTGCCCCGGCATCAGACGTCGAATGCCCTCTGGTCCGGCCACTTCGGGATAGTAAGGCAAACCGGAAAGATATGCCGAAACCGTCTCCTCATCTGGATCGGGAATGGCGTCCTCTGACCGCAAGGCGCGGGCTTCCGAGGCAAATATCAATCCGGCATCAGTCTGGCGATAGAACAGGGGCTGAACGCCCATGTGATCCCGGACCAGAAACAGGGTGCGACGGTCCTGGTCCCAAAGGGCGAAGGCGAAATCACCGATTAGACCGGCGCAGACCTCTGGACCGTGCCGCCGGAAGATCGCGAGCAATCGATCGGCATCTGTGCTGCCGCGCGCCTCTGCCAGACAGTCCAGATCGTCTATTCGCAAGTCTCCGACAAGGCGCAGCCCATGTGGCGCGGCGTCGAAATGACAGACGGGGCTGCCCACGTCGGTCGGGGCACAGAGCAACAACGCGCCCGGCCCTTCCCAGCGAAATGGCGACCGTCCGCTGCGACGGATGAGTGCGGCGTCAAGGCGCGCAATCTGCACGGGCGGGACGGCGCCGACAGCACCCCCGAACGCGGTCATGGGACCAACGACGAATAAGTCGTAAGGCTGCGGTAAGTCGATACGCTTTCTTGGGTGCCGCCAAGCAAGATCGCCCCGGCTACTTCCAGCCAAGCATGAGCCTCGCATCCGCCAGTCTCGGAGCGGCGGACACCAATGTGAAGCGTCGAAGGTATCTGTCGGCGCGTGAGCATGATCTGCGCGGACAGTGCTTGCGTCAAGCAGGACGCCTTGGGCACAAATCGCGCCGCCCTGGAAACGGCCCGCGTGACTCGCGCAATTCCGGGCCTCAGTTCAACGCTCTTCTTTATCGGCGGAAGATAACGATCCCGCAACCAATCGTAAGACTTCCAGTGCAGTCCTAGACGCACCAGAACAACCCAGTAAAACGCACTCGACTGGAGCGATAAACGTTCAGCCATGCGGAGCAGTCTTTTCATCTTAAGTTGCAATAGCACCTAACCAGCCCATTGCTTTTCAGATTTTCGATCATCTCGTCCACATCGGGTCTGCACAGGTCCTGAGTGATATCAAAGTGCCCGGCTACAATGGCAGCGACTTCATCAACGGTCCTGGGCTCGGATAAAGCCGACCATATCGTCGATCCTACTTCATTCAGCGTGAAATAGGCATTCGACCTGAAGTCGAGCAATGCAAGTTCTTCGCCTATAGGCGCCATCACGACGTCAGGGGACGTCATCCATGTTTCAGATGCCATGTATTCCGTCACATACCACAACAAAAGCGTGCACCTGCATGCAATGCAGATGCAGAAATCCACAAGTGTGCGTAAACGCAATCAGGCTGACGTCTGTGGATGGCCCTACGAAAACGTCAGATCAGAGAACGGCGTTCCCACGGGAAAGGTTGCGTCCAGGAACGAGCCCGACGAACCGCCCTTGGTCATTTCTTCGATCGAACCATGACGCGTCACGGCAGGCTTCGTATAAGTTTTCAAAGATGTCTTCATTTTTTTCATCTTAAACACCTCTTTATGTTTATCATAGCACATTAACCTTTTCCGAAGCGTAACGCGAACAAATTCTCGACCCAAGCCCAAACGACGAACTCGGGATACGAATTGGCGCCTTTCCCGGGCGGGCATTTCGTTCAGATTGGCAAGACTTAAGAATACCTGACTAGGTACATGCGTCCCGCGTGAGATTATCGCCGACGCCGGCTGTCTGCCGGGAATTGCGGATTGTCCAGCAAATGCTGGGGAACGCCCCGTAACCTCGGTCTTCCGGGGGGGCGGCGAGGCGTTGTGTCAACTCTCAGCGTCCCTTGCGGCGACATATGCCGGAAGGGCAGCGATGGCCGTGTTTAATGAAGGCTTGGCGGGCAATCGCACCGCCCCAGCAGGCGAAAGAGCGCGTTCACAAGCTGGATCGCTAGTTCGGCGAAAACACGCTCACAGTCGTCATGAGGTAAGCGCCGGCAAAGATACACTGGAACAATGCCCATAATGTCCGCTGAACCAAGCGCAAGAACAAAATAATTCGCATACACGCGCATTCTCGCTTCGATCATAAGAATAAATGAAGCATGTTTAGGTCATGAGAATGAACAGAGCACAGATATTGTCAGCTGCCATTCGTGCCGGACTTGATCCGAGGTGCGATCCGCCACCTGAGGTCGACGATACTGCACTTCGTGCCTTGATCCACAC
>JBBKVT010000080.1:0-12400 GCA_037968535.1 Paracoccaceae bacterium | reverse complement strand
GGTCACGATCTGGGACCGTCCCGAAGCGGCTGAGGGCATCGCAGCTTTCTTTGACAAGCGAAAACCCAAATGGGGCGAGGAAGGATGATTGCCTTCGCGGCATATGTTTATGCCGTGCTGGCCTTCGGGGCGGTGCTTTTCCAGATCGCCCTGATCCTCGGTGCGCCTTGGGGAGCATTGGCGCTTGGCGGACGCTGGCAGGGGCGATTGCCGCTGCTGGTCCGGCTGTTCGCGCTCTTTCAAGTCGCGGTCATCCTGGGCATGAGTCTGGTGGTTGCCGGTCGCGCCGGGATCACCGATCTGCCGGCCGGTCCGGCATGGCTGTTCTGGCCTGTCCTGATCATGACGGCGGCCAGCGCGGTGGCCAATCTGACAACACCGTCGCGCCCCGAACGGCGCCTCTGGGGGCCTGTCAGCGCGCTGATGTTCCTCGCTGCCGGAACAGTCGCATTCGCCTGAATTGCATTCCGCGTCAGCGCGTCCGGTTTGTGACCGTCTTGTTGTCTTGCCAAACGCAGAATTGACGCCAGCTTTGGTTGACCCCGACCGGGGGCGGCGCTAAACCCCAAGTCGAGCAAATGCCATGGGCACAGCCCCATGAAAGGAGCCTCTGTTGGACGACCTGCTTCGGGAATACCTGCCAATCATGATTTTCCTCGCCCTGGCCATCGGCCTCGGCCTCGTGCTTATCCTCGCGGCGGTGCTGATTGCGGTTCGCAACCCAGACCCCGAGAAGGTGAGCGCCTATGAATGCGGCTTCAACGCGTTCGATGACGCGCGGATGAAATTCGATGTCCGGTTCTACCTCGTTTCCATCCTGTTCATCATCTTCGACCTCGAAGTTGCCTTCCTGTTTCCTTGGGCGGTTGCGTTCAAGGATGTCGGCCTCGTCGGGTTCTGGTCGATGATGGTGTTCCTTGCGGTGCTGACCGTGGGGTTCGTGTATGAATGGAAGAAAGGGGCGCTGGAATGGCAGTGATCGGCAAACCCTCCAGCGTCGTCGGTGACGCGCCATTGGTGACCGAGGTCATGGGGTCCGGCCATCAGGCCGACCGCGTGAAATCCGGCCCGTCGGTCCTGTCGCCCTTCAATGCGGATACCGGTCGCCTGGCTGATGCAGAAGTCACCGGGCAACTGAATGCGGAATTGCAGGATAAGGTTTTCCTGCTGACCTCGACCGAAGACATCATCAACTGGGCCCGCTGCGGCAGCCTGCACTGGATGACCTTCGGTCTGGCCTGTTGTGCGGTCGAGATGATGCACACCTCGATGCCGCGCTACGATCTGGAACGCTTCGGCACAGCGCCGCGCGCCAGCCCCCGCCAGTCCGACCTGATGATCGTGGCGGGCACGCTGACCAACAAGATGGCGCCCGCATTGCGAAAGGTCTACGACCAGATGCCGGAACCGCGCTACGTGATCAGCATGGGGTCATGTGCCAATGGCGGCGGCTATTATCACTACAGCTATTCCGTGGTGCGCGGCTGTGACCGCATCGTGCCGGTGGACATCTACGTGCCCGGTTGCCCGCCGACCGCCGAGGCGCTGCTCTACGGCATCCTGCAGCTGCAACGCAAAATCCGCCGCACCGGCACAATCGCGAGGTAGATCATGAGCGATGCACTGAACGAGCTTGGCGCGCAAATCGAGCTCAAGCGCCCTGACTGCGTGTTGGGATGGGACGTCTCGTTTGACGAATTGAACGTTTCGATCACGCTCGCTTCACTGGTGCCATTCGTCGAATTCCTGAAAACCAACGGCAATTGCCGGTTCTCCTCGCTGGTCGATATCACCGCCGTCGATTACCCGAACCGCGAGCCACGTTTCGACGTGGTCTACCATTTCCTGTCGATGTATCAGAACCATCGCATCCGGGTGAAAGTCGCGGTGCGCGAAGAAGACCTGGTGGCCTCGATCGTCAGCGTCCATCCTTCTGCCAACTGGTTCGAGCGCGAGGTATTCGACATGTTCGGCATCCTCTTCTCCGGACATCCGGATCTGCGTCGCCTGCTGACCGATTACGGGTTTCGCGGCCATCCGTTGCGCAAGGATTTTCCGACCACCGGCTACACCGAAGTGCGCTATGACGAAGTGCAAAAGCGCGTCATCTACGAACCGGTGAAGCTGGTCCAGGAATACCGCCAATTCGATTTCATGAGTCCCTGGGAAGGGGCGGACTACATCCTTCCCGGAGATGAGAAAAAAGAGGTGGCGAAATGATGGGCAACTACGGCATGGCGGGCGGTGGACTTTTGTGGTTCGTGATTTTGGCGGCGTTGCTGGTGGTGCCGTTCTGGCGCATTCTGCCCCGCAACGGCATCCCGTCCTGGGTCGCCGTGGTGGCGATCATTCCACTGGGCGCGATCATCCTTTTATGGATCGTCGCGTTCCGCGATCAACCGGGCGACCGGCCCGGTCAACAATGACGCGCGGCTGATGGTTTCTGAACCGACACTTCTGTTCGTCGTTGGCGCGGCTAAATCCGGCACGAGTTGGCTGTATCGCTATCTGCGCAACCATCCCGATTGCCATCTGCGCTCGATCAAGGAACTGCACTTCTTTGACGCCGCCACCAAGGGCAATGTCGCTGCGCGCCGCGATCGGCTTTTGGCCGAACTACAGCAACTCGAAGAAAGTTTTGTCGCCGCCGACCCTCAGGATCTGATCGAGATCGGCACAAGGATCGCGGATATCAACGCGTGGCTGGACGTCCTGAACTACGAAGGCGACCGAACCGAGGCTTATCTTGCCTACTTGCATGGCGGTCGCGACGGCGAGAAGCTGATCGCGGACATCACGCCAGCCTACGCGCTGCTATCGGTGGAAGACCTCGAAACCATGTCCCGGCTATCGCTGGATGTTCGGGTGATCTACATCATGCGCGATCCGGTCGAGCGACTCTGGAGCCATGTGCGGATGGAAGCTTCTCGGCGCGAACCCAGCCAGGATCTCGACCCGCGTCATGCCCGCCGCATCCTGCGGGGCGTGCTGGATGGGGGCGAACCCGACATTGCAGCGCGCGGTGACTACAGCGCGACGGTCGAAAAACTCGGCGAGGCGATGGATCCGAACCGGATACTGCTGGCCTTCACCGAAGAGATGTTCTCGGCCACCGGGATGCGCACGCTTTGTGGTTTCCTCGGGATCCGCTACATTGCGCCCGATATCGACCGGCGGATCCACGAAGGCGCCGAACTGGCGATGCGACCCAGGCAGCGCCGCGCAGCGCTTGCGTTCCTGGCCCCGCAATACGACTTTATCGAACGATTGTTCGGCAAGCTGCCCAAAGCATGGCAGCGCGAACCCGCAGAGGTGTGACGTGATGGACGGCAAATTCGACGACGCCCTGACGGGTGAACAGAAGATCCGCAATTTCAACATCAACTTCGGGCCGCAGCACCCCGCAGCCCACGGCGTATTGCGCCTCGTGCTGGAACTGGACGGCGAGATCGTGGAACGCTGCGATCCGCATATTGGGTTGCTGCACCGTGGCACCGAAAAGCTGATGGAAAGCCGCACTTATCTACAGAACCTGCCGTATTTCGACCGGCTCGATTACGTCGCGCCGATGAACCAGGAACATGCCTGGTGTCTCGCGATTGAAAAGCTGACCAAGACCCCGGTGCCGCGCCGCGCCAGCCTGATCCGGGTTCTGTATTCCGAGATTGGCCGGGTGCTGAACCACCTGCTGAACGTGACCACGCAAGCCATGGACGTCGGCGCGCTGACGCCGCCGCTCTGGGGCTTCGAGGAACGCGAGAAGCTGATGATCTTCTACGAACGGGCCAGCGGCGCACGGCTGCACTCGGCCTACTTCCGCCCCGGCGGCGTGCATCAGGATCTGCCGCCGGACCTGATCGACGATATCGACGCATGGGCTGACCAGTTTCCGGCCCGGCTGGATGATATCGACGGTCTTCTGACCGAGAACCGCATCTTCAAGCAGCGCAACGCGGATATTGGTGTGGTGACAGAACAGGACGTCCTCGATTGGGGCTTTTCTGGTGTCATGGTGCGCGGATCAGGCCTTGCCTGGGATTTGCGCCGCAGCCAGCCCTACGAATGCTACGATGAATTCGACTTCAAGATCCCCATTGGCAAGAACGGCGACTGCTATGACCGCTACCTCGTCCGGATGGCCGAGATGCGGGAATCGGTGAAGATCATCAAGCAAGCCATCGCCAAGCTGCGGGTCGAGCCCGGTCCTGTGATGACCCAGGGCAAGATCGCCCCGCCCAGTCGCGGCGAGATGAAAACCTCGATGGAGGCACTGATCCATCACTTCAAGCTGTACACCGAAGGCTTTCACGTCCCCGCAGGCGAGGTCTACGCCGCCGTCGAGGCCCCGAAAGGCGAATTTGGCGTCTATCTGGTGGCCGATGGCACCAACAAACCCTACCGCGCCAAACTGCGCGCGCCGGGCTATCTGCATCTGCAAGCGATGGACTATGTCGCAACCGGCCACCAACTGGCCGATGTCGCGGCGATCATCGGGACGATGGATATCGTGTTCGGCGAGGTGGACAGATGAGGCGACTGGTCCTGATACTCGCGCTGCTCGCCGCCGCCTGCTCGCCCCGGCCCCCGAACGATGTGGCGCTGGAACCGATCATCGAAGGCAATGTCTATGACCCTGCCATCACCCCTCTGCCTGCCGACGAACCGATTTCGTCAGGCCCGATTTCCGCAGCGCCAATCACCGCCGCACCGATCACCGCCGCGCCAATCACCCCAGCACCGATCTCTCCCGCTCCGGCACCTGCTGTCCGTCCGGCACGCAGCGACAAGGAACGCCTTGTCACCGCGATCCAGGCAGAAGGTTGTGTCCTGAACGCCACCAATTCCGAGCGGGTTCTGCAGAGCCTGGGGATCTCGAATGAACGGCTTGGTGAACTCGGCGGAGAGCTGATGAAAGAGGGCCGCGTCGAGGTCGTGCCGCCTGCCGAATTTCGTCTGATTGACGGACCGTGCGCATCATGACGCTGGCCGGGTTCTCTGTGTTTCTGGCCTCCCTCGGCGTCGTCTGGACGGCCGCGCTCGGGGCGATCTATGTTCGTAATCCATCCCGCGCGCTGGTGATCACGACGCATCACCTGGAAGACCTGCCCAAGGTCATGGCCGGCCGCTACTTCGCAATGATGCTGCTCGCGCTCGGCGCCGTGCTTTACGGGGATTTTACCGTCATCGCTTATCTTTTTGCCGTGTTTTCCTTCCTTGGCTTTGCGGACGCGTGGATATACCACCGCGCAGGCAAGCGCTTTGCCCTGCATTTATCAGCCGGTGTGATGGCGATCATCGTTGCCGCCGTCGCCCTGTTGGCCCTGAACACTGGAGTTTCCGCCTGATGCTTCGCCGTCTTCATCCCGACCAGCCCGACACGTTTGCCTTCTCGCAAGCGAACCAGAAATGGGCAGAAGCGCAGATCACCAAATTCCCCGAGGGCCGTCAGGCTTCGGCGATCATTCCGCTGTTGTGGCGCGCACAGGAACAGGAAGGCTGGCTGTCGCGCCCGGCGATCGAACACATCGCCGACATGCTCGGCATGGCCTATATCCGGGCGCTGGAAGTCGCGACTTTCTACTTCATGTTCCAGCTGCAACCCGTTGGCTCTGTTGCCCATATCCAGGTTTGCGGCACGACGTCCTGCATGATCTGCGGCGCCGAGGATCTGATGGCGGTCTGTCAGGAAAAGATCGCACCGCATCCGCACCAATTGTCGCCGGATGGCAGGTTCAGCTGGGAAGAGGTCGAATGCCTCGGCGCCTGCGCCAACGCGCCGATGGCGCAGATCGGCAAGGATTATTACGAGGATCTGACCACCGACCGGCTGGCCGAGATCATCGAAGAACTGGCCGCAGGCAAGGTGCCGGTTCCCGGACCGCAGAACGGCCGGTACGCCGCCGAGCCTTTGGCCGGCCTGACCAGCCTGAAGGCGCATGAAAGCGACCGACCCCAGTATAATGCCAGCGTCGCGCTGGCCGTCGAGATCGGCGACACCGTCAAACGCATCGACGGCACCGAAGTGCCGCTGCTGACCCCTTGGCTGGGAAATTCGGGCCGCAAGCCCAAGCCACCCGCCAGCGGCAAGGCCCCGAAACAGCCAAGGCCGTCTAAGAACGTGCCCGCCGATGGCACCGGGATTACCGAACAACACGCGCAGGCGAATTCGACCGCACATCCGGTGTCGCCCGCAGATCCCAAACGACCGAAACGGCTCAAAGCGCCGCGCGCGGCCGGGGCGGATGACCTCAAATGGATCAAAGGGGTCGGTCCCAAGCTCGAGGCGCTTCTGCACGATCTTGGGTTCTACCACTTCGATCAGATTGCCAATTGGACACCCGCCGAGACTGCCTGGGTCGACCAGAACCTGGAAGGTTTCAAGGGCCGCGTCAGCCGCGACGACTGGGTGGCTCAGGCCAGGATACTGGCAAAGGGCGGCGAGACAGAGTTTTCAAAACGCGCTAAGACCTGACGGACGATTACAACAACAACAACTAAAAGACGGGGTGACATTCGATGACTGATCCGACGAACAAGACGAAAATCTGGGGCTGGGGCGCCGTGGCCGGTGTGGTCACGTTCCTCGTGCTGATTGTCCTGACGTCCTACACGTTCTGGCCCGCGATCCTGCTTGCCATCCTTGTGGCGGTGCTGGTGGCGATTCTGCTTTGGATCGGGTTCTACCGTGACAGCGACACCGGATATGGCGACGATGTCGCGCCGCGCCCGCAGGTCGGCAATGTACCATCGGGAACCATGGCATCCGGCACCACCGGCATCGCCGCGATGCCGATCGCGACCGATCCGGTGCCGCCGCCCGCCACGCCCAAAACCGCCGCAGCCCAGCCTGCCGCGGGTTCCAGCAGTGCCGCCGCGGTAAAAACCTCCGCTCCGGCGCCGAAAGCCGCAGGTAGCAAGCCAGCTGCGAGCAAGGCCAAGGCCACCGCCAAACCGGCGGCGAAGGCAGCAGCCAAACCGGCGAAGGCTGCAGCCAAACCTGCGAAGGCAGCAGCCAAACCAGCGGCAAAGGCATCCGCTAAACTGGCCGACAAAACTGCCATAAAAGCCGCCCCGAAACCGGCGGCCAAACCGGCGGCTAAATCCTCGGCCAAGTCAGCCGCCAAAACCGCAGCGCCTAAACCCGCGGCTGCAGCGTCAAAGACTGCCACCAATACCGGCAAACCACAGGTGCTTACCGCCGCCCGCGACGGCCGTGCCGATGATCTCAAACAGATCAAGGGCGTCGGTCCGAAGCTGGAAGGCGAACTGCACAAGATGGGCGTCTACCATTTCGACCAGATCGCAAGCTGGAAAAAGGCCGAGGTCACCTGGATGGACGAGAACCTTGCAGGCGTGCGCCAACGGGTCAGCCGCGATGGCTGGGTAAAGCAGGCTAAGATCCTCGCCGAGGGTGGCACCACCGAGTTTTCCAAGCGCGTCAAGGAAGGCGACGTCTACTAGGGACTGAAACGACATGGACCCTGACGAGGACAGGTATCTGGCGCGGCAGGCACGAATGGTCGCCATCGTGATTGCGGTCACAATGATCGCCTGGGTCGGGGTCCAATGGCTGGGCAAGGAAATGGGCTGGGCGGGCCGCTATGCCTTTCTCTTTGACCTCGCGGCGCTGGCGGCCTTTTTCTGGTCGCTGGTAGTGACATATCAGATCTGGCGGAAACGCCGGGGGAACCAGGAAAAGTGACATGCTGAAAGATCAGGACCGCATCTTCACCAACATCTACGGGATGCACGACCGCAGCCTTGCCGGGGCCAGGGCGCGCGGCCATTGGGACGGCACCGATGCGCTGATCAAGAAGGGTCGCGACTGGATCGTGTCCGAGATGAAATCATCCGGCTTGCGCGGTCGCGGTGGTGCTGGGTTTCCGACCGGACTCAAATGGTCCTTCATGCCCAAGGAAAGCGACGGTCGCCCGGCCTATCTGGTGGTCAATGCCGACGAATCCGAGCCCGGCACCTGCAAGGACCGCGAGATCATGCGCCACGATCCGCACACGCTGATCGAAGGCTGCCTGATCGCGTCCTTCGCGATGAACGCAAACACCTGCTACGTCTACCTGCGCGGCGAATATGTCCGCGAACGCGAGGCGCTGCAAAACGCCATCGACGAATGCTACGATGCCGGTCTTCTGGGCAAGAACGCCGCCGGATCAGGCTGGGACTTCGACCTTTTCCTGCATCACGGTGCTGGCGCCTATATCTGCGGCGAGGAAACGGCGCTGCTGGAATCCCTCGAAGGCAAGAAGGGCATGCCCCGGATGAAGCCGCCCTTCCCGGCGGGCGCGGGGCTTTACGGTTGCCCGACCACGGTGAACAACGTCGAGAGCATCGCCGTCGCCCCGACGATCCTGCGCCGCGGTGCCGAATGGTTCGCAGGCTTCGGCCGGCCCAACAACACCGGCACCAAGCTTTTCGCGATATCGGGTCACGTCAACAATCCCTGCGTCGTCGAGGAAGCCATGTCGATCACCTTCGACGAGCTGATCGAGAAACATTGCGGCGGCATCCGCGGCGGTTGGGACAATCTCAAGGCGGTGATCCCCGGCGGATCGTCGGTGCCGCTGCTGCCCGGCGAGGTGATGCGCAAGGGCGCGATCATGGATTTCGACTGGCTGCGCGAACAGAAATCCGGCCTCGGCACCGCGGCAGTGATCGTGATGGATAACTCGACGGACGTGATCAAGGCGATCTGGCGGCTGTCGAAATTCTACAAGCACGAAAGCTGCGGCCAGTGCACCCCCTGCCGCGAAGGCACCGGCTGGATGATGCGCGTCATGGACCGTCTGGTGAAGGGCGAGGCTGACCCCGCCGAGATCGACATGCTGCTCGACGTCACCAAACAGGTCGAAGGCCACACGATCTGCGCGCTCGGCGACGCCGCCGCCTGGCCGATTCAGGGCCTGATCCGACACTTTCGGGGCGAGATCGAGGACCGGATCAAGCACAAGCGAAACACCCGTATCAACGCCGTCGCGGCAGAGTAGGGCGATGCATCCCCAACCTCACCATGTCGCGCAACTCAACATCGGGCAGCTTTGGCACCCGGTGGATGATCCGCTCACGGCAGGTTTCACCGACAATACTGACAGGGTAAACGCGATTGCCGAACGATCGCCGGGCTTCGTCTGGCGTTGCATCGACGAAGAATCTGCGCTGCAGGCCGACGGCGTCGTGCTCTACGATGGTGATCCCTGCGCAATCTGCACGATGTCGGTTTGGGCCACGCCACAGGATCTGGCCGCCTTCGTGCACAAGACCGTGCACGGCGCGTTCGTAAAACGCCGTGCCGAATGGTTCAAGCCGCAAGACCACAAGACCTATGTGATTTGGCCGATCCCCGCGGGCCATACACCCGGTTTCCGCGATGGGCTCGACCGGCTGGCGGAGCTGCAGAAAAACGGCCCGACTGACCGGGCTTTTGATTTCAAATATCTGCGCGACATGCTGCAGACGGAGGTAAGGCATTGAAAATGCGCATTTCATTGGTGCTGGCGGCGATTGCCCTCACCGGCTGCAATTCCTTCGGTATCGGCCCAGACGACACCGAGCGCAGCTTTGCCTACAAGTCCAGTATCGCGGTGGGTGACAACAAGGAAGACATCACGATCTCCGTCGCCGCCCCCGTCGGTGTCCCGTTGGAAACGGTGCGAGAAAGCGTCCGCTACCAGGCCACGCGCCACTGTCTGAAGACGTTCGGTGATTCCGACGCCGACTGGATGATTGATCCGGCCAGCGGCGACTGGGCCTTCACCCGAACCCCCGATGCGATGATTTTCCGCGCCCAGTGCCAGGGGCGATAACGATCTGAACGGAGAACCGAACGATGTGCTACGGACCCTATGACCACCAGGCGATGCTGCGCGATATCGCGACACGCACCGAAGGCGTCTCGGCGCCCAGGTTGACACTGGCGCCGATCCTGACCGCGGTCGCCCGCGTCGCGGCACGGCTCTGCGGCTCGGCAGCTACCGCTGGGGCGCCGGTGCAGGACTGATGCAGCCGACAAAGCCGATAGAGTGAACAGAATGTCCCGAGCCCGCCTCCTCGCCTCCATCCCGCTCGTCGCGCTGCTCACAACGGCGGCGCAGGCAGAGGTCACGCAATTGCCTGACACGACCTATGACGCGTTTCTGATCATCAGCCTCGCCAATACCGCCAAGCAAACCTGCGCCGGCGCAACCGTCGACGACGATGCGCTGGGCGTGGCGATGTATGGCGCGCTTGCGGAAATTGCGCAGGCCGGGTTGGACCCGACCGAGGCCGTGCAGCATATCGGCTCGGCCACCGGCATGGCGGAACTGCAAAAGCGCGAAACAGCCCTTCGCAGCCGTCACGGTGTCGCCCCCGAAGGCGCCGAAGCGCTCTGCGCCGCGATCCGCGCCGAAGCGGCGATCAGCCCGACGCTGGCCGCAATGGTGACGATGCCATGAGGTCGCAGTGTCAGACAGACCGCCCTGCGCTGGCGACTGAAACATTCGCGCACGAAACCGTGGCTGGCACCGGGGCGGGGCCGCGTGATACCAGACTTCCAATAATAGAAGGCCGGACCCGTTCGATCCGGCCCACACGAGCAAAGACGCATCCCCGTCTTGATCTGCTGGGCGTGAAGGGGTCGACGCATTCGGCCAACTTTTCAACAAGCTGCGCGAAGTCGCGGCACAGTGGAGTCACGCCTATGTCGAAGTTTTTCAACCACCGTATCCTGCAACGCGCCATCCTTGGCGCAATGGTCAGCGCCAGCATTGCCGCCAGCGCCGTTGCCGCGCAGAATCCGCCGCCGATCAATCAGGAAGAACACATCAACGACTCGCTGATCGCGGCTGCCGTCGGGGCGCTGATCCTCGAAAACTGCGCGTCGATCAAACCGCGCTATTTCGTGATCGCAGGCAAGGTGAAAGCCTTGGAGTCCTATGCGCTTGATCAGGGCTACACCGAAGATCAGGTCGATGCGTTTCTCGACGACAAGGAAGAGAAAAAGCGCGTCCGCCGCGAAGCCAATGCCTATCTCCGGGCGCTCGGCGTGGTCAAAGACGACCCCGATACATATTGCGCTGCGGGCAAGACCGAGATTGCCAATCAGACCTTGACCGGCGAAATGATCTGGTCTTGGAAGTAGGGAACAACGGCCGCTCTGGCGGCCGTCCGACAAAACGGGTGAATGGATGTCCAATCTGAAGAAGATCATCATCGACGGCCACGAGGTTGAAGTGGACGGGGCGATGACCCTGATCCAGGCCTGTGAAGTGGCGGGCATCGAGATCCCGCGGTTTTGCTACCATGAACGCCTGTCGATCGCAGGCAATTGCCGGATGTGTCTGGTCGAGGTTGTCGGCGGCCCGCCCAAGCCCGCCGCGTCCTGCGCGATGCAGGTGAAAGACCTGCGCCCCGGCCCCGAAGGCCAGCCGCCCGTCGTCAAGACCAACAGCCCGATGGTCAAGAAGGCCCGCGAGGGCGTGATGGAGTTCCTGCTGATCAACCATCCGCTCGATTGCCCGATCTGCGATCAGGGCGGCGAGTGTGATTTGCAAGACCAGGCAATGGCTTACGGCGTGGACTTCAGCCGCTACCGGGAACCCAAGCGGGCCACCGAAGACCTCGATCTCGGCCCGCTTGTCGAAACCCACATGACGCGCTGCATCTCCTGCACCCGCTGCGTGCGCTTCACATCGGAAGTCGCGGGCGTCATGCAGATGGGCCAGACCGGGCGCGGCGAGGATGCCGAGATCACAACCTATCTTGGCGGCACGCTGAATTCGAACCTTCAGGGCAACATCATCGACCTGTGCCCGGTCGGCGCGCTGACGTCAAAGCCCTATGCCTTCACCGCAAGGCCGTGGGAACTGACGAAAACCGAGTCAATCGACGTGATGGATGCGCTTGGCAGCAACATCCGCGTCGACACCAAGGGCCGCGAAGTCATGCGGTTCCTGCCGCGCAACCATGACGGCGTGAACGAGGAATGGATTTCCGACAAGACCCGTTTCGTCTGGGACGGTCTGCGCCGCCAGCGGCTCGATACGCCTTATATCCGCGAAAACGGCAAGCTGCGCAAAGCCGGCTGGGATGAGGCGCTGAAAGCCGTCGCTGCCGCGATGAAGGGCAAGAAACTGGCCGGGTTGGTCGGTGATCTGGTCCCCGTCGAGGCGGCGTTTGCGCTTAAGCAGTTGATCGAGGGGCAGGGCGGAAACGTCGAATGCCGGGTCGATGGCGCGAAACTGCCGGCGGGCAATCGTGCGGCCTATGTCGGCACCGCGACGATTGCCGATATCGACAGCGCCAAGGCGATCATGCTGATCGGCACCAACCCGGCCATCGAAGCGCCCGTGCTCAATGCCCGGATTCGCAAGGCCTGGATCAATGGCGCCAAATTGGGCGTCGTCGG
>JBBKVT010000079.1:0-5145 GCA_037968535.1 Paracoccaceae bacterium | reverse complement strand
CAGACGCTCGGCGCTGCTGGCGCCATAAAAGCCGTCGCAGCGGTCGCAATGCTTGAGGATATAGGCGGCGTCGTCAGGCATCGAGATCGGCCCGCCGTGACAGATCAGGATCACGTCGTCGCGGGCCTTGCGGGCGGCGGCGGCGATGGCGTCGATCTGGGCAACGCAATCGTCGAGCGATTTGGCCGAGGTCGCGCCGATGGTCCCACCTGTGGTGACGCCCATATGCGCGACGATGATGTCGGCCCCGGCCTTGGTCATGGCAATGGCCTCGTCGGGGTTGAAGACATAAGGAGTGGTCAAGAGGTCGATGTCGCGGGCCTGCGCGATCATGTCGACCTCGAGGCCGAAGCCCATGCCGGTTTCCTCAAAACTTTGCCGCATCGCGCCGTCGAACAGCCCGATGGTGGGGAAGTTCTGCACGCCGGAGAAGCCCATGTATTTCAGCTCGGCCAGAAACTGGGGCATCAGGATGAACGGGTCGGTGCCGTTGACGCCCGCCAGAACGGGGGTGTGTTTGACGACAGGCAGAACCTCAACCGCCATTTCCTTGACGATCTCGTTGGCGTTGCCGTAGGCGAGCAGGCCTGCGGCGGAACCGCGCCCTGCCATGCGGTAACGGCCGGAATTGTAGATGATGATCAGGTCAATGCCGCCGGCTTCCTCGGATTTCGCAGACAGGCCGGTGCCGGCACCACCACCGATGATCGGGCGGCCCTCGGCGATCATCGCGTGGAATTTCTTGAGGATGTCGGCGCGGGGGATGGCGGGCATGGCTTAGTCCTTGGTGATGTCGGTGAAGGCGTTGGCGGCTGCTGCTGCGAAGGCGGGATCGTTGATGTGCAGCGGCAGGCGGATGATCTGCCGTTGGACGGTTTGTTGGGTGGTTTCGGCGAGGGCATCGAAGAGGGCATTGTCAGCCTCGGGATCGTGGAACGCGCCGCCTTCGATGTCGAGGGCAGAGATGCCGCGTTCGGGGATCAGGAAGCGGACGGACCCCTTGCAGGCGTTCAGCTTGGCCCCGATCCAGCGGCCGATTTCGGCGCATTCCTGAGGCGTTGTGCGCATCAGGGTCACGTTGGGGTTGTGGTGGTAGAACTGGCGGTCGCTGAACTTGGTTGGCACGGTGTTGGGGGCCCAGAAATTGACCATATCGAGCGCGCCGAGCGAGCCGACATAGGGCGCGCCGGTGGCCGCCACGACGTCCAGACGAGTAGGTCCGGCCGACAGTACGCCGCCGACGAGGTGGTCGGCGATTTCGGTGGTGGTGATGTCGATGAGGCCCGACAGCACCCCCTCGGCCAGCAGTTTCTCCATGGCGCGGCCACCTGTGCCGGTTGCGTGGAAGACGAGGCAGTCGAAGCGGTCTGCGAGGGTTGGGGTGATGGCGGTGACGCAAGGCGTGGTGACGCCGAACATCGAAAGTCCAATCGCCGGTTTGTCGTCACTTGCAGCCGCACAAGGGTTTTGCACCATGCCCAGCAGAGCGTACGCGGCGTTGTGCAGGATCGCCCGGCTAAGCCGGTTCAGCCCGGCAATATCGGTGACCGACGGGAACATCGCGATGTCACTGACATCGACGTAAGGGCCAACATCGCCTGAGGCGAGGGTCGAGACCATGACCTTGGGCACGCCGTAGGGCAGTTCGCGCATCCCGGCGGTGATGATCGATGTGCCGCCGCCGCCGCCGATGCCGATGATCCCTGCGATGTCCTGTGCGTGGGTCTTGCAGAAGGCGGCGAAGGCCTCGCCCATGGCGGCGACCGCGGTGCCGCGATCTTCTGTTTCAAGCGCCCCGCCCGCAGCAGGATGAAGTGCGGCGACGGTTCGGGCCGGGACGTCGACGCTGATCATCGGTTTCCGGGTGCCGACGTCGACCAGCTTCACGTTTATTCCAGACCGATCGAGGATGCTGCGCAAATAGGCGAGTTCTTCGCCTTTGGTATCCGCGGTGCCGACGAGATAGATACTTGGCACGTCACCCCTCGCTTGTTCTCCGCAGCGCCTCAAATCGAAGGGCTTGCAGATTTCTGGGACACGAGTACCATATTGGGATGGCAGTTCCGCGTCAACGATCAGATCATGACATCGCGCGCCCGACGGGTCCGCGCGCCCGGATGCGGCGGCTGATGGTCGAGACGGCCAGTCGGATGATGCGGGACGGCGGGACGCCCTCGGTCAGCGACGTCGCCGAGGTGGCGAGGGTGTCACGCTCGACCGCCTATCGATATTTCCCGACGCAAGCCGCGATGGTGCAGGCCGTGGTGGGCGAGGCCCTGGGCGGCATCCTGTCCTGGACATCGGACCGGAGTGATCCGGAGGAGCGGATTTCATCGCTGTTTCACAGTTCATTCCCCCGGCTGCTAGAACATGAAGCCACGTTCCGTTCGGCTTTGCGGCAATCGCTGGACCCCGGCGACGCGGGCGCGCGGGGCGGGCGCGGGCATCGGATTGAGTTGCTGGAACGGGCGGTTGCTAGGCTGACACTCGATCTAACCGATGCCCAGTCCGAACGATTGGTGAAGGCGTTGGCGCTAACCTTTGGGGTCGAAAGCATCGTGGTGCTCAAGGACATCTGCGGGCTGGATGATGTCGGCCTGCAAGAGGTTGCGCTTTGGGCGGCATGTGCAATGGTACGGGCCGCAATTCAAGAGCGGGCGACGGAAATCGCTGTATCTGGTCCGGCCAGATGAAGCGGTTGGGGTAAAGAAGGTGCCTGATCGGCCGCAGAAACGGTGTCGGTGGCGCCGCTCTAAGAATAGGCAATCCTATCAGTTATCAGTTGTGTTATCGGTAACATTCCCTGTTTTCTATAGGTATTGTGGGGTAAAGAACGGCTTGACAGGTGGCTTCAACTGGTATTACCAAAAAGGGGTGAGAATTGTCACTCGCTAAGCTTTGCGCAACTTGCTGTTCGCAGCCGGCGGGGACGGGATCGGATGGTCCGTTCGGCATCGTAAACGGGAGGATAGCACAATGAAAAGCAAACTAGCCGGCTTTATGGCCGGCGCGGCGTTCGCGGCGCTGGGCGCGACGGCGGCTTCGGCCCAGGAATTGGTGATCTTCTGGGCGGAATGGGATCCGGCCAACTACCTACAGGAACTGGTCAATGAATACGAAGCTGAAACCGGTGTTCAGGTGACGGTGGAAACCACGCCATGGTCGGATTTTCAGACCAAGGCTTTCACCGAGTTCAACGCGCGCGGATCTGCCTACGACATGATCGTCGGCGACAGCCAGTGGCTGGGCGCGGCGTCTGAAGGTGGGCACTATGTCGACCTGACCGACTTCTTCAACGCCAATAATGTCGGCGACATCATGGCTCCGGCCACGGTCAAATACTACGCCGAATACCCCGGCAACTCGGGCAAGTATTGGGCGATCCCGGCGGAAGGCGATGCGGTGGGTTGGTCTTACCGCAAGGACTGGTTCGAAGACCCTGCCGAGATGGAGGCATTCAAGGCCAAGTACGGCTATGATCTTGCACCGCCCGAAACCTGGGCTCAGCTGACGGACATTGCCGAGTTTTTCAACCGCCCTGACGATGGCCGGTACGGCGTCGCGATCTATACCGACAACTCATATGACGCGATGGTAATGGGCGTTGAGAACGCAATCTTTTCCTATGGTGCTGATCTCGGCAATTTCGAAACATACGAAGTTGACGGCTACGTAAACTCTCCCGAAGCCGTCGCAGCGCTGGAAAACTACAAGAAGCTTTACAGCTTCACGCCTCCGGGCTGGGCCAAGACGTTCTTTGTCGAGAACAACCAGGCGATCACCGAAAACCTGGCGGCGATGTCGATGAACTACTTCGCGTTCTTCCCGGCGCTGCTGAACGAAGCAACCAACCCGAATGCCGCGAATACCGGGTTCTTTGCAAACCCCGCCGGTCCAACGGGGGCGCAGCACGCAGCACTTGGTGGGCAGGGCATCTCGGTCGTCAGCTATTCCGAGAACCAGGAAGAATCGATGAAGTTCCTGGAATGGTTCATCAAGGACGAAACCCAGAAGCGTTGGGCAGAACTTGGCGGCTACACAGCAAGTTCAGCGGTTCTGGAATCCGACGAGTTCCGCAATGCGACACCATATAACGAGGCGTTCTACCAGACGATGTTCAAGGTAAAGGACTTCTGGGCGGTGCCGGAATTCGCAGAGCTTCTGACAGCAGCCAACCAACGGCTTTATCCGTTCATCGTCGGCGATGAGGGAACGGCGCAGGAAACGCTTGATGCACTGGCAGCCGACTGGACCGCGACATTCAAGAAATACGGCAGGCTGCAATAGGGCCGGGCCCGGCAACCTGCATCGCGGGGGGCGATACGTCGCCCCCCGTTTTCACACTGACTTACTGATACGAATGCAAGGAACGCTCTCGTGGCGAGCAAAGTCTTTACCCAACTCGATCCCGACAGCCGCGCGGCCGCAAGGGGCCTGAGCGACCGGGCAATCCGCAACCTGTTCATCATACCGACGATCGCGTTCCTGATCATCTTCAATATCTTCCCGCTGCTGTATTCGCTGGGGTATTCTTTCACCGATTTCCGCGCGTCGACCAATGCGCCGGCGCAGTTCGTGGGCTTGAAGAACTATCACTACCTGCTGACCGACCCGTTCATCTGGCGCAATTTCACCATCACCGCGAAATACGTGATCATCTCTGTCACCGGGCAGGTGATCGTCGGGTTCGGTCTGGCGATGCTGCTGAACCGCGACATCCCGCTGAAAGGTCTGATCACGACGCTGCTGCTGCTGCCGATGATGCTGTCGATGGCGGTGGTGGGGCTGTTCTGGAAGCTGCTTTACGACCCGTCCTTCGGGATCATCAACTATGCCTTGGGCCTTGGCACATTCGAGTGGCTGGCCGATCCGGACGTGGCATTATATGCCGTTGCACTGACCGATATCTGGATGTGGTCGCCCTTCGTGATGCTTTTGTCGCTGGCCGGGCTTTCGGCGGTGCCCAAGCACCTTTACGAGGCGGCCGAGATCGACCGGGCCAGCGGGTTTTACACCTTCTTCCGGCTCACTTTGCCGCTGGTCGCCCCGATCCTGATGATCGCGATCATCTTCCGCACGATGGAGGCGTTCAAGACCTTCGATCTGGCCTATATCCTGTCCAGCCAGCCTACGACCGAGCTGATC
>JBBKVT010000078.1:0-7278 GCA_037968535.1 Paracoccaceae bacterium | reverse complement strand
CGTGCTGGGCGAAAGCACCAATACCGCGCAGACCTACGGCTACGACAGCGTGACGCAGATGCAGGAAACCAAAGCGACGCTCTGCAATATCTGGGCCGCCTGAGGAGAGGGAGAGAGACATGGCACGAGCGACATTTCTCGTTGACGCCGACCGCTGCATTGAATGCAACGCCTGCGTCACCGCCTGCAAGAACGAAAACGAGGTGCCATGGGGCATCAACCGGCGGCGGGTGGTCACGATCAATGACGGTGCGCCCGGCGAAAGGTCGATGTCGGTCGCCTGCATGCACTGCGCTGACGCGCCCTGCATGGCAGTCTGCCCGGTCGACTGTTTCTATCAAAAAGAAGACGGCATCGTCCTGCACTCCAAGGACCTGTGCATCGGCTGCGGCTACTGCTTTTACGCCTGCCCCTTCGGCGCGCCGCAGTATCCGCAGGCGGGCAATTTCGGATCGCGCGGCAAGATGGACAAATGCACCTTCTGCTCAGGCGGCCCCGAAGAGGATATGAGCGAGATCGAGTTCCAGAAATACGGCCGCAATCGTATCGCCGAGGGCAAATTGCCGCTCTGCGCCGAGATGTGCTCGACCAAGGCGCTGCTGGCGGGTGACGGCGACGACGTATCGGCGATCTACCGCGAACGCGTGGTGGCCCGCGGCTTTGGCAGCGGTGCCTGGGGTTGGAACACCGCTTATGGCGCCACTGACGGCTAAGACCATCGGGCGCGGTGCCGTAAGCGGCTGCCGCGCCGGTTTCTGACTGGACAACGACCGGAAAGGCAGCGCCATGACCGTTTCACGCCGGATATCCGCAGTGCTGACCGTGGCGCTACTGCTGTTTTTCACTGTAGGCCCGGTGGCGATGGCGCAGGACAGCGGCACCGGGCTTGCCTCGCGGCCCGAGGCGCTGGGGGCGTCGGGGTCCGCCAAGCTTGACGAAATCCTGCGCCGCCAGATCGAGAGCGCCGACAACGACACCTCGGCACTGATTGGCAGCAACCTGCCGAACCCAAGTTCGCCGGCCAGCGGTCTGCTGGGCGGCCTCGGCCCGCTGGCCGACGAGGGGCAACTCTTCGATCCGCGCTTTGGGACCGGCACGGTGCTGGCGTCGAGCCAGACTCCGGGCGCCACGGTGCTGGTGCAGAACGGCGGCGTGCGCTGGCTGAACTTTCGGGCCGGACCGTTGCGGTTCTGGGGCGGCTGGGCGCTGATCGCGGTTCTGGTCTTGCTAGCGCTGTTCCTGCTGATCCGGGGCCGCATCCGCGTCAAGGCCGGGCGGTCAGGCATTCGAATCGAACGGTTCGCGCCGATCGAACGCTTTGGTCACTGGCTGCTGGCGGGATCGTTCGTGCTGCTGGGCATCACCGGCCTGATCTCGCTTTACGGGCGGGTCGGCCTGATCCCGGTGATGGGGCGCGAGTTGTTCGCCACCCTCGCGGCGGGGTCGAAATGGGTTCACGATTCCACCAGTTGGGCTTTTATGGTCGGGCTGCTGCTGGTCTTTGTGATGTGGGTCGCCCGCAACATCCCCAATCGCGCCGATCTGACCTGGCTGGCCAAGGGCGGCGGCATGTTTTCCAAGAACACCCATGTCCCGGCGCGCAAGTTCAACGCCGGACAAAAGCTGATGTTCTGGGGCGTCGTGATTCTGGGCGTGTCGATCTCGGTTTCCGGCCTGTCGATGCTGTTCCCGTTCCAGATGCCGCTGTTTGCCAAAACCTTTGGCATCATCAACGATTTGGGCCTGCCGGGCCTTTTCGGGGCCGATCCGCTGAACACCGCGCTGGTGCCGCACGAGGAAATGCAGTTATCGCAGACCTGGCACGCCATCGTCGCCTTTGCGTTCCTCTGCCTGATCTTCGGCCATATCTACATCGGCACCGTCGGCATGGAAGGCGCGTTCGAGGCGATGGGCGAGGGCGACGTGGACCTGAACTGGGCCCGCGAACACCACGATCTTTGGGTGGCCGAACTGGAGGCAGAGCGCAAGCTGCCGCCCACCGGGGCATCCGCCCCGGCGGAATGACGTGCGGCGGCTGCGCGGCCTTGTGACAGGGATATGGATCGGCGTCAGTCTGGCCGGCTTGGCGCAGGCGGATGCGTTGCGCGGCCACGGCGGTCCGGTGATGGGCGTGCTGGTAACACCTGACGGCAGCCGGGCGCTGACGGCGGGGTTCGACAATGCGGTCGGTCTCTGGTCGCTGGCGGATGACAGCGTGCGCTGGCTTGACGGACATACGGCGGCTGTGCGGGCGCTGGCGTTGATCGACGCGGATCACGCGGCCAGCGGTGGCGCCGATTTCAGCATCCGCATCTGGGATTTGACGACCGGACAGGAAACCCATCGGCTTGAGGGTCATCAGGGCCAGATCGCCGATCTTGCGGTGTCACCCGACGGCACCCGGCTTGCCTCGGCCAGTTGGGACGGCAGCGTCGGGCTCTGGGATGCCGCCACCGGCGCGTCGCTGGCGATGCTGGTGGCGCCGGGTGGTGCGGTTAACGCGGTGGTGTTTTCAGGCGACGGCGCGACGCTATACAGCGGATCGGCGGATGGCGGCATCCGGGTCTGGGACGTGGCGACTGGCGGCCTGCGCCGGACCATGCTGCACCACGGCTTTGGGGTGAACCGGCTGCTGATCGACCCCGCCGGGGGCTGGCTGGCTTATGGTGCGGTTGACGGCGGGCTCAAGGTGATCGGCCTCGCGACCGACGCGGTGCTGGCCGATCTGTCGGGCACCCGCCGCCCGATCCTGTCGCTGGCCCTCTCGCCGGATGGCAGTGCGATCGCGGCGGGCGATGGCGAGGGCTATGTGATGACCGTCGCCACCGCCGGCTGGACCGTGACCGCCGATTTCCGTGTCGCCGAAAGCGGCCCGGTCTGGGCGTTGGCCTATGTGGAAGACGACCGGCTGCTGGTGGCGGGACTGGACGACGTGGCATGGATCATCCCGGCGACCGGCCCCGAGGTGCCCCCCATCGGCCAACAGACGCGCGATTTCCAAGCCGATCCGGCGGAATTGTCGAACGGCGCGCGGCAGTTCCAGCGCAAGTGTTCGATCTGCCATACCCTCTCTGGCGACGGCGGCCGGCGCGCCGGGCCGACGCTGGCGGGGCTGTTCGGCCGGCCGGCCGGCAGCCTGCCAGATTATCGCTACTCGGCGATGATGGCCGACAGCGGCATTGTCTGGAGCGCGGAGACGCTCGACCGGCTGTTTGCCCAAGGTCCGGCGCATTACCTGCCCGGATCGAAGATGCCGATGCAAAGGATCACCGGGGCGGATGACAGACGCGATCTTATCGCGTATCTCAGGGACAATACCTAGGGAAGGGTTCACCATGAAAGCCGCACTTCTTGGGGCCGTCGCGATCGCGATCATCGCAATTGGCGCTGCCTTCACGCTGCAAGCGCTCGACGACAGTTCCGCCAAACAGCAAAGCGCGCCCTCTGTGCGCCTTTAGCAGCATAACAGCGGAACTGGATTTCGGGGTATTGCCAAGCTGTCTGATGGTTTGGCGTCGGGTATCTGAGTCAGATGAAAGCCCAATCCACTCTGTCCCGCTTAAAGGGCTTTCGCTACCATCGTGAGTTTATCGCTCACTGGGTCCGGGCTAGTCATCGTTTTGCGATGCGCACCAGACATGTTGCGCAATCAGGCATTCATGCAAAGGTCGGCACTATCAGAACAAATTTCTTGTGGTCTTGTCGCGATTGGTCGAAATACGACGCAACGCCCGCGACGAAGCTGGCAAAGCTGCATCACAGTGTCGCCGACGCCGTTAAGCGCGTAAACGGGCTGGAATGGGATAAGACCCGCACCCCACCGCAGCAACATCAAGCGGGCCGCAAGATTGCCGAAGCTACCGTTGCCGAAATTGAGAAAACCCGCGCCGAACTGAAAACTTGGGCCGCGAACGAAACCGACGCGGCAATGTCCGCAATCGAAGCCGCGCTTTCGCCCGACATTGGCACCGCCGCGCAAGTCGTTCGTTCGGAAATTCGGGCGTTCGTACTGTCGAAGAAGGGCGACCCCGACTTTATCGGCGAACTTCGTAACTTGGTCGAAACCGGCATTCGCTTTGCAACTGCAATCTTGGAAGCCCCCGCCGCGCTTTCCGGTATTTCGCCCGAACGCTTGGGCACCCTTCGCATTCATGCAGCCGCAGCCCTTGCCCCCGAAGCTGCCGAACGGGTTCGCGTTGCATCCGAAATAGCTGGGCTTGACGCAAAGCTTGCCAGCGTTGCCGCCGAAATCCCCCGCACGTTCTTCAACCCCGGTATCGAAAAGGGCATGGCAACGCGTGTTGACGTGAACGCACCGCTTTCGACGGGGGAATGACCGCACCTAATATGGCCCTAGCTTGGGAAGGTAGGAGAGTACCCCAAAGCGTGGGGCAATTAGGCTGCCATTTTGGCTTCCCCGTCCGGTTTCATACCTGGGTACCATTGCTGGAACTTCTTGCGCAGCGTGCCGTCCAGCGTGCCGTCCAGCGTGCGTGTCCGGGTTTGCAGCATGAGGTGAGCACCGGCTTTTGACCAACGCATCTGCTGACGCTTGCAGAAGCGCTTTCCCACGACGGCATTGACGGTGCTTTCCACAAAGCCCGTGGAAACACGCTCGCCGTAGCGCCGCCGTTCTGCGTAGTTGGCGAGCTGGCCAAAGAAGTAGGGGCCTCCAGTCGAACGGTCTTGCGCGATATCTGTGCGTTGCGCGATGAGGGATTTGTCATCCACTCGGAAAGCGGGCGTGGCGGCGGGTTGCAGCTTGATCCGCAATCCATGCAGACTACCGCGCGCCTCTCGGTGGCGGAGGTCTTTGCCCTTTTGATCAGCGTTGCAGCAATGCGCGCGGCGCAGAACCTGCCATTTTCTGATCTCGCAGATGCAGGCCTTGCCAAGATCGAAAAATCGCTGCCCTCGGACAAAGTGCGCGATCTGCGCCGGTTCCTTGACTGTTTGCACATTGGTCAATTGTCGCCAAAGCAGGATTTGTCGGATTTAGGTTCGATTGATCTCGCATTGCTACCAGCGTTTGAGAACGCATTTCTCCAACAACATTACCTGCGGTTTGAATACCGCGACGCAAAAGGGTCCAAAACCACCCGCGAGGTAGAACCGCAAGCCATGCTCATCTTACAGCCCTTATGGTATTTGGTCGGTTGGGATCCGACTAAAGATGATTTTCGACATTTCCGCATGGACCGGATCAGCAAACCAGAGTGCGTCAATAATGCGCCGTTCCGGCAGCGGCATGTGCCATTCGAGGACGATGTTTGCCCATATAGCGAACTGCCTCGCTGACCTGACCTTCGCTGCCCCTGCATATGTCGCCAAAAACGATCCAGACCGTGTGAAAACACGATCAGGATTCCAAGTCTGATGCGACCGTGGTATTTTCGGTCATGGCACATATTTCAGGCGATGATCGGTCCCAGCTCCTGCTTTTGCCGGAGTCGGTGGGCGACTATGTGGGGCCGGACAACGTGGTCCGGTTTATCGATGCATTCGTTGATGGGCTCGATCTTCTAGCCGCAGGCTTCGGACGGGTTCTGCCGAAGGCGACCGGCCGACCGGGATACGACCCGGCCGATCTTTTGAAGCTCTACATTTACGGATACCTTAACCGCGTTCGTTCCAGCCGTCGGTTGGAGGCTGAGGCGCGGCGTAATATCGAAGTGATCTGGTTGCTCCGCCGCCTGACACCTGACTTCAAGACGATCTCGGATTTCCGGCGCGACAACCGATCGGCGTTCCGACAGGTGTTTCGCGAGTTTGTTGCTTTGTGCCGGGACCTCGATCTGTTCGGGCGCGAGTTGATCGCGGTCGACGGCACTCGGATCAAGGCCGTGAACAGCCGCGAGCGCAACTTCACCAAAGCGAAGCTCGCCAAGGCGATGGCCGAGAGTGATGAGCGTCTGGAGCGGTATCTCAAGCAGCTCGATGATGCCGACAAGGACGATGAGGACGGGCCCGGTGGCGATCGTGTCGACCGGCTACAGGAGAAGATCGCCGCGATCCAGGAGCGGCGCGAACGCCTTGAAGGGCATCGAAAGGCCCTTGCGGAAAGTGGCGAGGACCAGCTTTCGCTGACCGATCCGGACGCGCGTGCGATGCATGCCTCAAGCCGCATCGGGGTGGGTTACAACATCCAGATCGCGGTGGACACCAAGCACAAGTTGATCGCCGAACAGCAGGTCCACAACAAGGTCAGCGATCTGGGCCTGCTGGCCGAGACCGCCGAGGCCGCTCGCGAGAACCTCGACGTCACGCAGATCGATGCGGTTGCTGATCGCGGCTACTTCAAGATCGAAGATATCGAAGCCTGTGAAGCCGCGGGCATTGTGCCCTACGTTCCCAAACCGCAGCGCGGTTCCGCAGTCTCCAAAGGGTTCTTCACCAAGGACCAGTTCCGGTATGACACTCAAACGGATACCTATACCTGCCCCGGCGGCCAGGCATTGGGTTTCCGTCGCCGCCGTCCGGTCCGAGATGATGTCCAGTTGTTCGAATATGCCAATGCCACCGCGTGCAAGACCTGCGCGCTCAAGGCGCTATGCACCGACGCCGCGTCCCGCAAAGTCACCCGATACGAGAACGAAGCGGTGCTGGATCGGATGGCCGAACGCCTGGCCGCGCATCCCGAGGTGCTCGACAGACGCCGCGAGAGTGTCGAGCACCCGTTTGGCTCCGTGAAGCAATGGATGGGCCAGGGTGCATTCCTGATGCGCAGATTGGAAAACGTGCGCGCCGAGTTCAGCCTGACGGCCATCGCCTACAATCTGCGCCGGGCGATCACCCTCGTCGGTATCCCGGCGATGATTGCGGCTGTAAGGCCCTGACGGGCAGCCGATTGAGCCAGTATCAGCCGCAAATTGCCTTCAGACACGCTCACAGGCCTTCCAAAACCGCGCCCCAGCGCCAGACTGCAATATCCAGGCGAAAACCACCGATCTCAGTGGAAACCCGACACGAAACCCAAACCCCGCCGGGTTTCCACACGGTCTGGATCGTTTTTGACCGGTGTTTTTATGAGATTGACTAGCGCCTCTTTCTCGCTTTGCCGGAAACAACCGTAGTCGTCTCATCAGGTGTGTCAGCCTCACTCTCAAACCGGGCTTTGCGAAGACGTGCTGTTTTCTGTTGACGTACTTCAGATTCGTCTTCGGTTATGCGCCTCACAATACGTGTGGTCTTATCCAGCGGCGTTTCCTTTTGGGAGCTGGTGGATGTAAAAACCGTCGTCTTAGCCAGATTGGCCATCAATTGGTCTCCTAAACATAT
>JBBKVT010000077.1:0-10325 GCA_037968535.1 Paracoccaceae bacterium | reverse complement strand
GGTGATGACGCTTGAAGGGGCCGAAGTCATCGCGGGCGCGAAGGTTGCCGAAGTCGCCTTGGATCAGCGCCAGCGTGAACTCGACGTGGCGCAAAAACTCTTCGCCAAGGGCAATACATCAGAGCTGAACCTGATAGGCGCCCGCTCGGCACAGGCGGCGGCGGAAGCGCAGTTGAGTCAGGCGAAAGCCGCTGTGGACCGGCTGGTACTGCGCGCCCCGTTCAACGGCGTTGTAGACTCGGTCGATGTCGAGATCGGCGAATGGGTCCAGATCGGCACCCCGATCACCACAATCCTGGCATTGGACCCAATCGTGGTGAAGACAGAGATCAGCGAAAACGACGTTCGTAGCATCGCAACGGGCGCGCAGGCCAATGTCCGGCTTGTCAACGGGATTGAAATGAAGGGCCGGGTGCGGTTCATCTCGGAAGAGGCCTCGGTCGAAACCCGCACCTTCGCAGTTGAGATCGCCCTGCCGAACCCAAAGCGCGAGATTCCAGCCGGGATGACAGCCGAGGTCAGCCTGTTCACCGATCCGGTCCCCGCAATCAGCGTGCCGCGCTCGATCATCACACTGTCGGAGGCCGGAGAGATCGGTTTGCGGGTGGTCGGCGCGGACGATATCGCGCGTTTCGCACCGGTCGACCTGATCGACGACACCCCGTCGGGGCTGGTTCTAAGTGGCGTGCCCGAAGATGTTCGGATCATCGTATCGGGCCAGGATCTGGTTCGTGACGGCGAAAAGGTGAACGTCGTCGCGCCGCCGGATGCCGAAGGCGGCGACACGGCGGTGGCCGTCGAATGAACATCGTCGAAGCCGCCATACGCAATGCGCGCCTGACGATATCAGTGCTGATCTTCCTGATGCTGGCCGGCGCGCTGGCCTATCAATCGATCCCTAAAGAGGCCGAGCCGGACATCCAGATCCCGATCATCTATGTCAGCATGACCTATCAGGGCATCTCGCCCGAGGATTCCGAGCGTTTGTTGCTGCGACCGATGGAAACCTCGCTGAAAACCATTGCCGGGATCAAGAAGATGACATCGACCGCCTACCAGGGTGGCGGCAACGTATTGATCGAGTTCCAGGCTGGCGCCGATCTGTCCAAGGCGCTCGCCGACGTGCGCACCAAGGTCGATCTGGCCCGCCCGGACCTGCCGTCCGGTGTCGACGAGCCTACCGTGAACGAGGTTAACATCTCGGAATTTCCGGTACTGGTCGTGACGCTGTCGGGCGATGTGACGGAACGGGCGCTGGCCCGGACCGGACGCGAATTGCGCGACCGGATCGAAGAGGTGTCAGGTGTCCTTGACGCCGCCCTCAAGGGGGTGCGCGACGACCGCGTCGAGGTGGTCATTGATCCGGTGAAATTGTCGTCTTACGGGCTGCGCCCAGACACCTTGATCGCAGGCTTCAACGCCAACAACCAGTTGGTCGCGGCGGGATCACTGGAAGGCGCGGAAGGCAGCTATGCGATCAAGGTTCCGTCGCTGATCGAAACCCCCGAGGATGTCGCGAACCTGCCGATCCTGTCAAACGGCACCGCGATCGTGCGGGCGCGCGACCTTGCATCAGTCCGCGCCACGTTCAAGGACGCCGAGTCGATAACCCGGCTTGACGGCAACCCGGCAGTGGCAATCGAAGTGTCCAAGCGCACCGGCGCAAACCTGATCGCGACCGTGGATGCGGTCAAGGCCGTCACCAACGCATTTCAGAGCCGGCTACCGGAAGGCACTATTGTCAGCTTCAGTCAGGATAAGTCGACCTCGATCCGCCAACTTTTGACCGACCTTCAGAACAGCGTGCTGACTGCCGTGGTCCTGGTCTTCATCGTGATCCTCTTCGCGTTGTCGGGCCGGGCATCGCTGCTGATCGGACTGGCGATTCCTGCCTCGTTCCTGATGGGAATTCTGGTGCTGTCGCTGGCCGGGCTGACGGTAAATATCGTGGTGCTGTTCAGCCTGATCCTTGCGGTCGGGATGCTCGTCGATGACGCGATCATTGTCACCGAGTATGCCGAACGGCGCATGTCCGAAGGCATCGACAAACGCGAGGCTTTCGCGATGGCGTCGCACCGCATGGCCGGACCGGTCATTGCGGCGACCCTGACGCGGGTCGCGGCCTTTTCGCCACTGTTGTTCTGGCCCGGAATTGTCGGCGAGTTCATGAAATACCTGCCGATCACGCTGATCGCGACACTGTCGGCCTCGATGCTTTACGCGCTGATCTTCACGCCGACCCTCGGGGCCATTTTTGCTGGCCGCACCGAAAAGCAGGAAACCCCGCCCGATGGGCTTTACATGCGCCTGGTGCGCCTGGCGATCCAACATCCGTTCCTGGTGATCACGCTGGCAATCGCCGCGCTGCTGGCGGTCCCCGTGGCCTACGGCAAGTTCGGCAACGGGGTCGAGTTCTTTCCGAACGTCGAACCCGAATACGGACTGCTGTATGTCCATGCCCGCGGCAACCTGTCGATCGACGAAAAGGACGCTCTGGTGCGTCAAGCCGAGCAGCGCATCCTTGGCTGGCCCGGCATCAAGACCGTCTATACCCGGTCGGGCGAAGCCGGAGGCGCAGGCAATGACGTGGCACCGGACGTCGTCGGCGTGATCCAGTACGAATTCGTCGACTGGCGTGAACGCAAGCCCGCCAATGAAATCCTTGCCAATCTGCGCGAAGAAATGAAGGGCATCCCCGGTGCCGATGTTGAGGTCTCGGTGCCACAGGCAGGGCCGCCGACTGGCAAGGCGATCCAGGTCCAACTGTCGGCGGACGACCCGTCCGGCTTGACAGATGTGGCCCGCAAGGTAGCGGGCGAATTGGCAAAGATGCCGGACGTCATTGATATCGACAACGGCCTACCGCCGCCCGGTGTCGATTGGGAGCTTCAGATCGACCGGGCCGCCGCGACGCGCTATGGCGTATCGCCTGCCGCGGCCGGCGCTATCGTGCAACTCGTGACGACAGGACTGAAGCTGTCCGACTATCGCCCTGCCGGGTCCGATGACGCCGTAGATATCGTGCTGCGCCTGCCGCCGGATCAGCGGACAATCTCGACGCTTGACCAGATGCGGATCGAGACCCCGAACGGTGCGGTTCCGATCTCGAATTTCGTCACCCGAAAGGCGGCACCCACAACCGGTACGCTAACCCGGATCGACAGTCGGCGAACCGTGACGGTTCAGGCTGGTATCCGCGAGGGCGTGCAAGCCGCGCCAGTCCGCGATGCGATCACCGCGCAGCTTGAGGCAGCGGACCTCGAGAAACTGGGCATTCGCTGGAAACTCGCCGGCGAAGACGAGGAACAGGCGGCAGCCGGCGCGTTCCTGACCAAGGCCTTTGGCGCTGCACTGGCGCTGATCTTCGCCGTGCTGTTATGGCATTTCAACCGCTTCATATCGCTGGGTCTGGTGCTGTCGGCAGTGATCATGTCGACCATCGGCGTGTTTCTGGGCCTGTTGATCATGGGACAACCATTTGGCGTGGTGATGACCGGCATCGGGGTGATTGCGCTGGCGGGGATCGTGGTCAACAACAACATCGTTCTGATCGACACCTATGACACGCTGCGCCGCGAAGGCATGGAAAAGGTCGATGCGATCATCGAGACCTGCCGCGAACGCGCACGCCCCGTCGTGCTTACTGCGATGACCGCGATCCTCGGCGTCCTGCCGATCGCATTCGGTTTGAACCTGGAATTGATGAGCCACGAAACCACCTATGGTGCGCCATCGACGCAATGGTGGATCGCGCTGTCCAGCTCCATCGTCTTTGGCTTGGCGTTCGCGACCGTTCTGACGCTGATCGTGACGCCGTCGATGCTGATGGTCGTGTCGCGCGATGGCGAGCGCAAGCGGCGCTGGTTCTGGCAAAAATCCAAGGCCGCACAGCCGAACCGGTCGAACCCGCCCTTGCCCAAGGCAGCCAGGTCGCGCGGCTGAGAATTATTCCCTGCTTCGTTCAGGCATTGAACAGGAAGTGCAGCACGTCGCCGTCCTTGACCTCGTAGCTTTTGCCTTCGACCCGCATCTTGCCCGCTTCCTTCGCGCCGGACTCGCCCTTGCCCGCGACGTAATCATCGTATGCAATCGTTTCGGCTCGGATAAACCCGCGCTCGAAATCGCCGTGGATGACCCCGGCCGCTTGCGGCGCGAGCATGCCCTTGCGGATCGTCCAGGCCCGCGCCTCTTTTGGGCCGACAGTGAAATAGGTCTGCAGGCCCAACAGTTTGTGGCCCGCCTTGATCAGCCGGTCGAGGCCCGCCTCGTTCAGCCCCATCTCGTCAAGGAACATTTCGGCCTCCTCACGGTCGAGTTGGCTGATCTCTTCCTCGATCTTTGCCGAGATCACCACCGCAGCCGCGCCCTCTGCCTCGGCCATATTCTCGATCGCGGCGGAATGCGCATTGCCGGTCGCGGCCTCGGCCTCATCGACGTTGCAGACATACAGGATCGGTTTCGCCGTCAAAAGCTGCAGCATCCGCCAAGCCTTCGCATCTTCATCCAGAACTTGAACGCTGCGGGCCGGTTGCCCCTGATCAAGCGCTGTCAGGGCGGCCTTCAGCAGGCGCTCTTGCTGGATCGCTTCCTTGTCGCCGCCGCGGACTTTGCGGGACAGGCCCTGCACGCGTTTCTCGATCGATTCCATATCCGCAAGCATCAATTCAGTCTCAATTGTGCGGGCGTCCTCAATGGGGTCAACGCGACCCTCTACGTGGGTCACGTCCGGATCCTCGAAACAGCGCACGACATGGGCGATGGCGTCGCATTCGCGGATGTTGGCGAGAAACTGGTTGCCGAGGCCTTCGCCTTTGGACGCGCCTTTGACCAGACCGGCAATGTCAACAAAGGTCATCCGGGTCGGAATGATCTGTTTTGATCCGGCGATCTTGGCCAGGATATCAAGGCGTTCATCAGGAACGGCAACTTCGCCCACGTTTGGCTCGATGGTGCAGAACGGAAAGTTCGCGGCTTGTGCGGCAGCTGTTCTGGTCAATGCGTTAAACAGTGTCGACTTGCCGACATTGGGCAGCCCGACGATGCCAGTTTTGAAACCCATGTGTGAAACTCCCGCTCTGGTCGCCGGGCGCTTCTATGGGGCAAGCGCGGACGAGTCCAGCGGGTCGCGGACCAGTTCTTCAGCGTATCCGCTCAATCCGGGTCGGGCGCCGTCAGTGGGTAGGATGTTCGATCCGGCCAAGCGCGCTGCGGGCGGCTGCGACGTCAAACAGGTCTTCCAGGAAATAGGCCGCAAGCTGTGAACGGTTCGCCAGCCCCGACTTGCGATAAATGGATTGCGACTGTTGCCGGATCGTGACCTCTGACGTGCGCCTTAGCTCTGCGATGTCCTTGTGCGAGGCCCCTTTCAGCAAGAGGGCCGCGATATCTGCCTCGGCGTCGGTCAGCCCCCATGCAGCGAACTGGGTGGCGACCGCCGCTGACAACCTCTGGAACAAATCCTCGCTTTGCCGCCGCCAGTCACGCCCCGCCTTCGCCGCCTCGAATATTTCATCCCGCATCGCGTTGGACGCACGCTCCAATCCGCGCAGCCTGTCGACAACGATGATACTCGTGACGATCGCCGAACTCAGCACCAGCATCTCTGCAAAGTCGGTCGCGATATCTCCGCGGGTTGACGATGCCCCGGTGAAAAGCGTGTCGAGCATGGTCAGGATGGCTGTCAGGACGGCAGCAGAGGCGATGACGAAAAGCCCAACGCGCAGGTAGAAACGCATGGCTGTTACCCTCCCTGATATATGCTCAGCGTAGCACCGATTTGGTGTTCTCTCATCCTACATCTGCAGGATGGCCGCGAAACACCGCTGATGCGAACGCGTTCCTACATGCGCCGGATTGGCCGGAGCGGACGCAGCGAACACTCTTTGTAATCTGCCCAAGCGAGGGCGGTTCACACAAGGAGTGAGTGCCATGACGAACCAAGCCACGACAATCCACCGACACCCCGGCTTTGCGCCGGTCAGCATTCTGACCCTCTGTATGTCAATCGGCGGCGGCTCGGCCAACGCGTCGACGTTGTTACCCGATTTCAGTAGCGCGATTTTCACCCCCGGTGCCGCGATCAACAACCCTTACTTTCCATTGGGTCCGACGTATCGCACCACCCTGCGCGCTGAGGGCGTCGATGACGAGGGCCAGCCGTTCTTCGAAGAAAGCCGGTTGCGCTATGGCGGTTCCGGCAAGGTGATCCTTGGCGTCCAGACCACGGTGCAAAACGACTTGGCCTTCGAGGATGGCGTCCTGGTTGAGGAGACCAAGGATTACTATGCACAGGATACTGCCGCTAACGTCTGGTACATGGGCGAAGATGTGACGAACTATGTCTACGACGAAGATGGCAACCTGACCGGCACCAACAACTCGTCCAGTTGGATTGCAGGTCTGAACGGCGCGCTTCCTGGCTACATCATGCCATTCGACCCCACCGTAGGCTTGTCGTATTTCCAGGAATACGCGGCGATCGATATGGCGCTCGATCAGGCGCTGATCGTCGGAGCGGGGCTGACACTCGAGGTCAACGGCACGATCTTCAATGATGTGTTGGCGATATTCGAGACTACCTCGCTTGACCCAAACGCGCGCGAGTTGAAGTATTACGCACCCTATGTCGGGATCATCCGTGCCGAGGAAGGCGTCGATATGGGCCTGATGAACTCGGTTCTGACGGCCGATCGAGTGACCCCTTCGCCGGTTCCTCTTCCCGCCGGATTTCCGCTTCTCTTGGTTGGATTGGGTGGGCTTGTGGCGCTCAGGTCGCGCAGAACACCGAGCGCCTGACCTGCGATCTCATCACGGCGTCGCCCGCCTTGTACGCGGGCGGCGTTAAGGGTCGGCCAGTCGCGGCGATGGTCGTGCGCGAACATTGAACGCGCCCGCCGGCAAGCCTAGTGTCAGCGCACACACACGCGAGGCCAGCTATGATGTTCATGCCCTATATCCATATCGAAGGCACCTGCGCCCAGGCGATGCCTTTCTACGCCGATGCCTTCGGCGCAACTGATCTGCAGATGATGAAGTACTCCGACACCCCTCCCAGCGAGGCAAACCCGGTTCAATCCGACCGGATCATGCATTCGCAGTTCAGCGTCGATGGCGGCACCCTGATGGCAAGCGACTATCCCCCTGGATCGGGCGACCCGCAGGCGGGGATGAGCGTGATGATCGCCCCCAAGACGGTCGCCGAGGCGAAGGCGCTGTTCGGCAAACTGGCCAAGGGCGGCTCGGTTATCGCCGATTTCGGGCCAACATTCTTTTCGCCCGGCTTCGGGATGTTCAAGGATCGATTTGGCACGCATTGGATCATCGGTGCGCTATCGGCCTGAGGGGCATTGATTTCCGGCGCGGATTTCTGCACATCGGTCCGAACCCGAGGTGAGGACCAGACATGACACGCATCGACCGGAAATTCGCGGCCCTGAAGGCCGAGGGCAAGAAGGCGTTTGTCGCCTATGTCATGGCGGGCGACCCGGACTATGCAACCTCGCTTGAGATCGTGAAAGGCTTGCCCGGGGCGGGCGTCGATATCATCGAGTTGGGGATCCCTTTCACCGATCCGATGGCGGATGGCCCTACGATCCAGCTGGCTGGACAACGAGCACTTGCCGCAGGGCAAACCTTGCAGAAGACGCTGGATATCGCGGCGGAGCTTCGTCGCGACGATGATACCACCCCGATTGTGTTGATGGGCTATTACAACCCGATCCATTCGCGCGGCGTCGACAGGTTTCTGCTCGACGCCAAGGCCGCGGGGATCGACGGGCTGATCGTCGTTGACCTGCCACCCGAGGAAGATGCCGAATTGTGTATCCCCGCGCAGAAAGCGGGACTGAACTTCATCCGGCTGGCGACACCCACGACCGATGACAAGCGGCTGCCGAAGGTGCTGACGAATACATCGGGTTTCGTCTATTACGTATCGATCACCGGGATCACCGGGGCGGCGGCCGCCGAAGCGGCGGACGTCGGGCCGGAAGTGGCGCGGATCAAGGCCAAGACCGACCTGCCGGTGATCGTGGGGTTCGGCATCCGCACGCCGGAAACCTCGCAGGCGATTGCCAGTGTCGCGGATGGCGCGGTGGTCGGCTCGGCGATCGTGGCGATGATCGGAGAGGGCAAGCCAGTGGCCGAAGTTCTGGACTTCGTTAGGGGGCTGGCGGAAGGCGCGCATCGTGCCTGAGGCGCGTTGATCAAACGGTCCGCCTAGCCCAGCGTCACGTCCAGAACCATCATCAGGATCAGCCCGACGACAAGCCCGGTGGTCGCGGCGTTCTGATGACCGTGGCGGTGGGTTTCGGGGATGATTTCGTGACTGATGATATAGATCATCGCTCCGGCCGCAAAGGTCAGCCCCCAAGGTAGCAGCATTTCCGAGACGCTGATTGCGACGACACCGATTGCACCGCCGATCGGCTCGATCAGGCCGGTCGCAAGCGCCACTCCGAACGCACCGAGTTTGGAATAACCCTGCCCCCGCAACGCCACCGCAACGGCCAGCCCTTCGGGTGCGTTCTGCAAACCGATGCCCGTGGCCAACGACATTCCGTTCGCGACATTGCCGCCGCCAAAGCCGATGCCGACGGCCATTCCTTCGGGGAAATTGTGAATGGTGATCGCGATCACGAACAGCCAGATCTTCGCCAGCGCAACTGCGTCACTGCCCTCGCGTCCCTCGATGAAGTGTTCATGCGGCAGCAACTCGTTCATCATCGCCACGGCCAGCGCCCCAAGCGCAAGACCGCCTGCCGCGATGAAAGCCGCGATGGTCACGCTGCCATGCATCTCGGTCGCGGCCTCGATACCGGGCAGGATCAGCGAAAAATAGGACGCCGAGATCATCACACCGGCGGCAAAGCCCAAAAGCGTGTCATTGGCGCGCCGCGAGATCGCGCGCCCGAACAGCACCGGGATCGCCCCGATGCCGGTCATCAGGCCGGCCCCAAGGCTGGCGAGAATGCCGATCAGGATGATGCTCATGCGCGGTCTTCCTTCGATCTTGGTCGTGCCTTCCTAGGGCAAACCAAGTAGATCGGCCATCTGCCCGATTGTCACGCGTGTCGGCGATTGATAGGAATTTCAGACCAGTTTCGGAAGGACCGCCCATGCCCGTCATCACCTGCATCGACGATCTGAAGGCGATCTATCGCCGCCGGGTGCCGAAGATGTTCTACGATTACTGCGAAAGCGGCAGCTGGACCGAACAGACCTTCCGCGAGAACACCACCGACTTCGACCAGATCCGCCTGCGTCAGCGCGTTGCCGTCGATATGGCCGGGCGCAGCCTGAAGACCCAGATGATCGGCGAGGATGTCTCGATGCCAGTCGCTCTGGCGCCAGTCGGGCTGACCGGTATGCAGTCGGCGGACGGAGAGATCAAGGCCGCCCGCGCCGCCGAGAAAGCCGGCGTGCCGTTCACGCTGTCCACCATGTCGATCTGCTCGATCGAGGATGTGGCCGAAGCGACGACCCGGCCGTTCTGGTTTCAGGTTTATACGCTGAAGGACATCGATTTCATGAAGCGGCTCTTCGACCGGGCGAGGGCTGCGGGCTGTTCGGCGATCGTGATCACCGTCGATCTGCAAATCATGGGACAGCGCCACATGGATCTGAAGAACGGCCTGTCGGCACCACCGAAACTGACCGCCCGATCCATTGCCAACCTGGCGACCAAGGTGGGTTGGGGGCTGGAGATGCTGGGCACCAAGCGTCGGTTCTTCGGCAATATCGTCGGCCATGCCAACGGCGTGTCGGACCCATCCAGCCTGTCGTCGTGGATCTCCGAAGCGTTCGACCCCTCGCTCGACTGGGCCCGGATCGCGGAAATCCGCAAGATGTGGGGCGGCAAGGTAATCCTGAAGGGGATCCTGGATGCCGAGGATGCCAAACAGGCGCTGAAGGTCGGGGCCGACGCGATCGTGGTCTCGAACCACGGCGGTCGGCAGCTGGATGGCGCGATCTCGTCGATCCGGGCCCTGCCTGCGGTCATGGATGCGGTCGGCGACAAGATCGAGGTGCATCTCGACAGCGGCATCCGGTCCGGTCAGGACGTGCTGAAAGCGGTCGCGATGGGGGCCAAGGGCACCTATATCGGGCGGTCCTTCGTCTACGGCCTCGGCGCGATGGGTGAGGCCGGGGTAACCCAGGCGCTAGAGGTGATCCGGAAGGAGCTTGACGTCTCGATGGCTTTGTGCGGCCAGCGGGATATTACTGAGGTTGATCGCGATATTTTGCTGATTCCGAAGGGGTTCGAGGGGGATTGGGCCTGAGGGGCGGTGTCCGCGTGTGGACAGATTGAAATATCGTTCATATTC
>JBBKVT010000076.1:0-27480 GCA_037968535.1 Paracoccaceae bacterium | reverse complement strand
ACCGGTCTGGTCAATACAATCGGTATCGACCTTGTGGCGATGTGCGTCAACGACCTGGTTTGCCAGGGTGCCGAGCCGCTGTTCTTTCTGGACTACTTCGCGACCGGCAAGTTGGATGTCGATCAGGCCACTCGAATTATCGACGGCATAGCGACGGGGTGCAAGACCTCTGGCTGCGCGCTGATCGGGGGGGAAACCGCCGAGATGCCGGGCATGTATCACGGCGGCGACTTCGATCTGGCGGGCTTCGCGGTCGGCGCGATGGAGCGCGGCACAGAACTGCCCGCCGGTGTAAGCGCGGGTGATGTGCTGCTTGGTCTGGCCTCGGACGGGGTGCATTCCAATGGTTATTCGCTGGTTCGCAAGGTCGTGGAACGTGCGGGACTTTCATGGGATGCCGATTGTCCGTTCGGCGAAGGCGCACTTGGCGTAGCCCTTCTGGCGCCGACCCGACTTTACGTTCGCCCCGCTCTTGCGGCCATTCGCGCGGGCGGCGTTCATGCGCTGGCACATATCACCGGCGGCGGCCTGACGGAGAACCTGCCGCGGGTGCTTCCCGAAGAGCTGGGTTGCGCGATCGATCTTTCGGCATGGTCGCTGCCACCGGTCTTTCAGTGGTTGGGGCAGGCGGGCGGGTTTGGGCAGGCGGAAATGCTGAAGACATTCAACGCAGGTATCGGGATGGTTCTGGTTGTTGATCCGACCGCCGCCGAGGCGCTGACCGAGATCCTTGTCGGCGAGGGCGAGACAGTCCACCGGCTCGGGACGATCGTGCAGGGCTCAGGGGTAAGTTACACCGGCTCGCTTCGTTGAAGAAACGCGTTGCGATCCTGATCTCCGGCGGCGGTTCGAACATGGCAGCACTGCTGGACAGCATGGGGCCGGACCATCCAGCGGAACCGGTGCTCGTCGTGTCAAACAATCCCGCGGCCGTTGGGTTGGCTAAGGCTGCGGCGCGCGGGGTTGCGACGGCGGTGGTGGATCTCCGGCCCCACGACGTGAATCGTGCGGGGTTCGAATCGGCCCTGCAATACGTGCTGGAGCCAGCCCGACCCGACATCCTGTGTCTGGCGGGCTTTATGCGGATCCTGTCGCCTGAATTCATAGCTAATTGGCAAGGCCGTATGCTCAACATCCATCCGTCACTGTTACCGAAGTACAGGGGATTGCACACCCACCAGCGGGCGCTTGATGCCGGCGACAAAGAGGCCGGATGTAGCGTGCACGAGGTGACGGCGGAACTGGATGGCGGTCCGGTTCTGGATAGCGCCCGGGTGCCGATCCTGCCGGGCGACACGGCTGAATCCCTTGCAACTCGGGTGCTGGAACAGGAACACAAGCTCTACCCGGCAGTTCTGCGTCGCTTTGCAGCAGCCCTGAAAACCGACTGACGCAACGCGACTTTCCTTTTCCTTTGCATTTGCCTATCAAACTGGGCACCCAAGAGGTTAGAACCCAGAAAAACGAAACGGGCTACATGATCACGATAAAGACGACAGAGGCACTGGTCGAGTTTTGCCAGAATGCCCGCAAACATCCGTTTATCACCGTCGATACCGAGTTCTTGCGTGAACGCACCTACTATTCTAAACTTTGCCTGGTGCAATTGGCGGTCCCGGGTGACCGTCCCGAAGATGCTGTCGTGGTCGATCCGCTCGTCGATGGTCTCTCGCTCGAGCCGCTTTACGAGCTGTTTCGCGACACCTCGGTCGTCAAGGTTTTTCACGCCGCTCGCCAGGATCTGGAGATTTTCTTCGTCGAAGGCGGAGTGATCCCGAAACCGCTTTTCGACACCCAGGTGGCGGCGATGGTTTGCGGCTTCGGCGATCAGGCGGGCTATGAGACGCTGGTCCGCAAGATCGCCAAGCACCCGCTGGACAAGACCTCGCGCTTCACCGATTGGTCTCGCCGACCGCTGACCGAGGCGCAGATGACTTACGCGCTTGCGGATGTCACCCATTTGCGAGTGATCTATACCTATCTCGCCAAGCAGATCGAAAAATCCGGCCGCAAGAAGTGGGTCGAGGAAGAACTTCAGATACTCACCAATCCGGACACCTATGTCGTGCATCCCGAAGAAGCTTGGGAACGGGTCAAGACACGCACGAATTCCGGCAAATTCCTTGCCGTGGTGCGCGAACTGGCTCGATTCCGCGAGAATGTTGCACAAAGTCGCGATGTGCCGCGCAGCCGTGTCTACAAGGATGACGCGCTTTTGGAACTTGCGTCGACCAAGCCTGCCACGTTGAACGATCTGGGCCGTTCCCGTTTGCTGCTAAGAGAGGCCCGAAAGGGCGAGATTGCTGACGGTATTCTGACCGCGGTCAAGAACGGGCTGAATTACTCGCCTTCCGACTATCCCAAGGCGACTGGCTTCAACGACAAATTGCAGGTCAATCCGGCACTGGCGGATTTGCTGCGGGTGCTTCTGAAAGCGAAATCGGAAAACGCCGGCGTGGCGCAGAAACTGATCGCATCCGCATCGGATCTTGATGCCATCGCTGCCGGTGAGCGGTCTGCACAGGCGTTGACAGGCTGGCGGCGCGAAGTGTTCGGAGAAGACGCTCTGCGTCTTTGTGACGGCACGATCGGTCTAGTCGCGCGCGGCAATTCCGTAGACGTGTTCGAAATCTGATCCGGTCAGCGCCGCACCGACTGACTGTTGCGCGCAGCTGACACCGTGATCGTCCTTACTGTTGCTGCCTCTTGGTTTGACAAGAACGCGCCTGCGGTGATTTCGCGGCTGCGGACCGGACCGACGGCAGTTCCTGTTGGCGGAGGGACGACTTTGAATTCGTAGATTGCTTCGCTGGGGTTGTCGTCGCGAACCAGAACGAGCTCGGCAAAATGCCAGCCTTGGGTCGGCGGAACACCGGTGGCGGTAATGATCAGCCCATTCGGGGTGCGCTCAACGGACAGACTGCTGATCTGGTCGACGAACGGGCGTCCGTCCTGAACCCGACCAGTACTCGAAGTCAGTTCGGTTGGGCCGCTGCTTCGGCCCCAGTTGAACGGGTTCAGATTGCTGACCCACGACGACCCGCCGGAACAACCCGCAAGGCTCAGCATCAGGCCGATCATCAGGAATTTCCGCACTGCCGCCCCCGTTTCCGTCTCTTTGCAATTGGGTAGCGCAATCCGGCGCTATTGAAAAGGCAAAGCTCTGGACCTTTGGCTGTCGGGTGCTTAGGTCAAGTCAGAAGATTGGCGGAGTGGGCGATGGCTACCGAAAGGTTCGAAGAGATTGCCGAGACATTCGAATTCCTGGATGACTGGGAAGATCGGTATCGCCATGTCATCGAACTCGGCAAGGCAATGGCGCCGCTGGACGAGGTGCTGAAGGTCTCTGCGACAAAAGTGAACGGGTGCGCGAGCCAGGTCTGGATCGTCCCGGTGATCGAGGGCGAGGGGCCGACAGCGGTTTTTTCGTTCAGGGGCGAAAGCGACGCGATGATCGTGCGCGGACTGATCGCAATTCTGCATGCGCTTTATTCCGGCCTGAACGTGGCCGAGGTGATCCGGGTCGATGCCGGCGGCGAATTGGCGCGGCTTGGTCTGAACGAACATCTTTCGTCGCAACGCTCAAACGGGCTGCGCGCGATGGTTGACAGGATCAGAATGCTGGCGGGCAGGGCCGTCGACGCCTAGCTTTCCGGCGCAATGGCCCAATTCGCGAGCACATTTCCAAGGTCACCATAGCCCGTCTGTCGGCGCTCATATGCCAACCCCAGGCGTTCGGCGCAGTCTCGGGCCTTGGCATCGAGCACCGGATCGGAGGTCTGTGCCTGATAAACCAGTTTCTCGTAATTGCCGAAGTAGCTGTCTCGCAACTCGGGATGGCGATCGAGTCCGAGCGGCTTCCACACGAAGGCGTCGAACTGGCGCACAAGGAAATCGGTCAGATAGAAAGCCATGAACTCGTCTGGATGACGTGAGAAGACCTCATTGCCTTCATAGAAGGAATAGCAGTGTGGGCCCTCGATCATCTCCACCCCCAGCCGATCACACAGCGCTTGCAACTGGCCCCCAGTGCCGCAATCTGCATAGACGACGTTGATCGTGTCGTAGGTCTCGCGGTGCTTTTCAATGGCAGCCGCGACCGCGCCGGTGATCTTGTCGGGGTGGTTGTGCAGGATTGCGGGCAGGCAGGTGAGGTCGATATGGGTCCAGCCATTGGCCTCGATCAGTGCCAGGATCTCGCGGGCCAGCGCACCGCAGGCGATCAGCAAGATACGACCTCGTCCTTTGCCTACGGTCAGACCATCCTCGGTCAGGGTCCTGTCGCTGAAGTCGGTCATCCCAAGCGCACCGCCGTGCCGTAAAACACCACTTCCGACGCTGCCTGCTGGATTGTCGAAGTTTCCATCCGCACCGCGACGATGGCATCGGCGCCGAGTAGGGCGGCCTCTTGAACCATTCGATCATAGGACTGCTCGCGCGCTGCGGCCAGAAGTTGGGCGTATTCCTTCACTTCGCCGCCCACGAGATTGCGAAAGGAAGCCACGATATCACTGCCAATATGCTTGGCCCGGACAGTTGATCCGCGAACAAGGCCGAGAATTTGAACGATCTCGGCGCCGGGCACGCGTTCCGTGGTGGTGACGATCATTTCACTTTTCGATTTGATCATAATGATCGTCCTCGGAATTGCGCAATCGCTCTGCGATCACCCGCCAGACGACATATCCGACAAGCGCTGCCGGAATGAACATCGGCCAACCAACCCACGGCATTTCAAACGCCGCCGAGATCAATGCCCCCACCCACACAGTCACACCTGCGGCGGCGATCACGCAAACAACAACGAGCACGAATTTGTCGAGCGGCATGGTATCCTCCAGTCACCCCAATGTGGGCGGCGGCGCGACAAAAGAAAAGGCCCGGTCGCTAAAACCGGGCCTTTCGAAAATCAGCTCAGTCTGAGGCGTCAGTTTGCCGCCATCTGGTTGTGCTTGCGAGCAATGAATGTCTTGGCGGTTTCCACCGCGACGGCTGCGTCGCGGCAATAAGCATCGGCGCCAATGGCGCGGCCGAATTCCTCATTCAGCGGTGCCCCGCCGACCAGCACGATGTAATCGTCGCGAATGCCCATCTGGACCATCGTGTCGATCACCACCTTCATGTACGGCATTGTCGTCGTCAGCAGGGCGGACATGCCCAGAATGTCGGCGTCTTCGGATTTCAGGGCGTCGATATACTTGTCCACGGCATTGTTGATGCCTAGGTCGACCACCTCAAAGCCGGCCCCCTCCATCATCATGCCGACAAGGTTCTTGCCGATGTCATGGATGTCGCCCTTGACGGTGCCGATCACCATCTTGCCGACTTTGGGTGCGCCGGTTTCGGCCAGAAGGGGCTTCAGGATGGCCATGCCACCCTTCATCGCATTGGCCGCCAGCAGAACTTCTGGCACGAACAGGATACCGTCGCGGAAATCTGCGCCAACGATGGTCATGCCCGCGACAAGCGCCTTGGTAAGCACATCGTAGGGCGCCCAGCCGCGATCCAGCAGGATCCGGACAGCTTCCTCGATCTCTTCCCTCAGACCATCGTAAAGGTCGTCATGCATCTGAAGCGTCAGTTCCTCGTCATCCAACTCGCTCAGGACGATTTCATTTTCTTCGTCAGCCATGCTTCTTCTCCGGACCGGGCGCGGACGCGCGAGGGTTTCTGTCCCTAAATGGGGTCATTGCGTTGTTTTCACTTGGCGGATTGCGACATAGGCGGTTCTGCAACCGACCTGTCCGTTTCAGCGCAGATCGTTGATGTTCGACATTGTCTTCCGCATGTTCTTTGTTTGTTCTATATTTAATCCATGTCCGACAACGAATCGACGCTTCGTCCAAATCAGCGCATCCGCGCCCGTGCCGCTGGATCGAACCGAGCCGGCAGGTTCGAGCCTTTGCGAAAAGTCGTGGAAGATGACGGATGGGGTATTCAAGAAGATGACCAGTTGCTGCGCACCGAGGTGACGATCGAGCGCCCGCGTAGCGTGATCACCCGCAACACCTCGCCTGACATTTCCTTCGACCGGTCCATCAATCCTTACCGCGGCTGCGAACACGGCTGCATCTACTGTTTCGCTCGCCCCACGCATGCCTATCTCGGCCTGTCTCCGGGTCTGGATTTCGAGACCAAACTGATCGCCCGTCCCGATGCGGCAAAGGTGCTGCGACGCGAATTGTCCGCGCAACGGTATAAGCCGCAACCTATCGCGATCGGCACCAACACCGACCCCTACCAGCCGATCGAGGCGCGTTATTATGTGATGCGGCAGGTGCTCGAGGTTCTGGCAGAATTCAACCATCCGGTGACCGTCGTGACCAAGGGAACGCTGGTCGAACGTGACGCTGATATTCTGGGGACCATGGGGCAGGCGGGGCTGGCGAAGGTCGGCATCTCGGTGACCACACTCGACCCCGCGCTGTCGCGCTTGATGGAGCCGCGTGCACCGACGCCCGCGCGCCGGCTTGCAGCAATCCGAACACTGACGGAAGCAGGATGCCCGGTCCGGGTCATGGTGGCACCGGTCGTGCCCGCGCTAACCGACCCGGAGCTTGAGTCGATCCTGACGGCGGCGCGCGATCACGGCGCGGTGGCGGCCAGCTGGATCATGCTGCGACTGCCGTTAGAGGTCAGCCCGCTGTTCCGCGATTGGCTGGCAGAACACTATGCCGACCGCGCTGGCCGGATCATGGCTCGGGTGCGCGAAATGCATTCGGGTCAGGATTATTCCGCCGAATGGGGCAAGCGGATGTGCGGAGAGGGTCACTATGCGGCACTGATCGCCCGTCGCTACGAAGTCGCGATGGCCCGGCTGGGCCTTGCACAGAAATTGCCGCCGCTCAGAACCGATCTTTTCGCCGTCCCGGGCCGGGGTCGGCAACTGTCGCTGTTCTGATTGCGGACGCGGTTCAGACCCGGCGGCGTCTGCGGCCCCTTTCCGGTCTTTCCGGTGCCGTGTCGTCGCCGGTGCCGTCCCCGGCCGACGAGAAACCGCCCAGCTGGTCAGTGATCCTGTCAAGCGATGGCCGCGGACCGGCGGGCCGGGTTTCCAGCGCCTCGCGCATATGGCGCAAGTGCTCGGCCGTGGTGCCACAACAGCCACCGATGATTTTCGCACCGCAGTCGCGGGCCAGAACGGCGTAATTTGCCATCAGTTCAGGCGTGCCGTCATAATGGATGTGGCCGTCGACATATTTCGGGATCCCGGCGTTTCCCTTCGCGATGATCGGCCGTTCCGACCCTTGCGCGACAAACCCCAGAACCGTTCGCAGCAAGTCCGAAGCCCCGACGCCGCAATTCGCGCCGAAGGCGAGGGGCGGATGGCGCAGTTTCTCGACCGATGTCGCCATGTCGGCCGAGGTGATCCCCATCATCGTCCGTCCGGCGGTGTCGAAGCTCATCGTGCCGCACCAGGGCATCCCCGCTAGCGCCGCGGCCTCGCCGGCGGCCTTGTATTCGTCGGCCGCCGACATCGTCTCGGCCCAGAGGACATCGACACCTCCAGCCTTCAGGCCCTCGGCCTGTTCGTGGAACATCTCGACGGCGCGGGCATAGGTCAGCGTGCCCATTGGTTCCATGATCTCGCCTGTGGGGCCGATGGAACCCGCGACCACGACCTTGCGCCCCGCGGCGTCAACAACCTCGCGGCCGATCTCTGCGGCGATCCGGTTCAGCTCATGCACTTGGTCCTGCGCCCCGTGCAGCTTGAGCCGGGAGGCATTACCGCCGAATGTGTTGGTCAGGAACAGGTCGCTGCCGGCGTCGACCGCACCGCGATAGAGTGCCGCAATCCTGTCGCGATGCTCGATGTTCCACATTTCCGGTGCATCGCCCGAAGACAGACCCATGTTGAACAGCGTGGTACCCGTGGCGCCGTCGGCCAGCAGCCAGTCGCGCGAGGCCAATAATTCGGACAAGAGATCGGACATTTGTGGCGCCTTTCGTACAGGATCGGAACGGGCCGAGCAGGCCAGATATTCAGCGGCTGATGCCACGGAAACCGGTGCGACGCAAATGCATAAGGTTGGGCTACCGCCGTCGTCGGTGGTGTTACCGCCGCGCCCGCCGGTTGATTGCTCCGGTCGTTTCCACAAGCCCGATCGCTAGCGCGATGCGCGACGGCGCTGCGGCGTAACGCGGCACCCAGCGCGGTGCGAAGCTGGATTTGAAGCGCCGCAGACCCGACCCGCCCGTCGCGTCCGCCAACCTTCGCTGCACGAACGTCGGCAAACCTGATCCGACTGCGGTCACATTCGGCACCGACGCGAGCGAGATCTGACGCAGACCACAGACGGCAGCCTGATGGATCGCGTGAGCAACCAGGGCGTGCATTGTGCCGTCGGGGGCCGCAGCGCCCTGTCGCATCAGGTCCAGAGACCACTCGGCCGCCACCTCATTGAAGCTGACGAAGGCGACGAGGCTGCCATCGGCATGGGCAAGAAAGACCTTTTGGGTTGCGACAATGGCGGGATCGAAACGCCCCATTACAAAGCCGCGCTCGCCGCCGTTGGCTTGCGCCCATTCCGACGCAATTTCTGCCATTTCGGTCAGGGGCAGGGCAGGACCGGCCGCTGTCACGATGACCCCCTCGCTGTCCGCCTTGCGCAACACCCGGCGCAGCTGGCGGCAAGCAGGGCTGCCAAGATCGAATAGCGACGGATCGAGCAACGCCTCGTCCGACACATGCAGCACGGACCAGCCGCATCGTCTTGCGGCCATCGCCTGATGTTGTCCGCATTTATACAGAACCGGCATCAGGTGCCGCTTTCGCGCCGCCGTCCAAGCCAGATCAAGTACCGCAACGGCGGCGGTCTGCGCTTCGAGTGGATCCCGAACCAGCACAAGCGATTGCCCGGTTATCCCGGCAAGGGCGGAAGTGCCCGCGCAATCCGTCAGTAGCGACAACTCGCCTTGCCGCAGCAACTGCGCCTCTGCCATCGGCGCATTCCAGATCGCTGATTCAAGAGCCGTGCCAAGAACGGTTTTCGGGAACGGACCGGTCAGATCTAGCGGCGGGTTGGCGTCTTCCGCACAGTCACCTCGCAAAAGGAACAGGACGGCGACCAAGGCGGGGAACACATAGTAGACCAGCCGAAATGCCAGGGCGGTGCCGAGCAGGGGATCGGGCGGAAAGATCGGCAGGAGCGCCAGCAAAGTCAACTCGAACGGGCCGACACCCCCTGGTGTTCCGCCAACAAGTCCCGCGCCAAGCGCGATAAGAAACACCGGCGCAAAGGACGTGGCGGTCAGGCCAAGGTCCGCCGGCAGCAAGACCCAAAACGCCAACCCCGCGAAGCTGGTGTCGATAATGACCAGCGCCAGGATCGCGCCCATCGCGCGAACCGTCGGAAGGCGCGGCAGGCAACGCGGCTGCCATAACGAGAGGGCTACCGCCAGCAGCGCAGCCGCCAGAATCAGCGGCGGCGCCCAATGCAGCGGCCCGAACCCGACTGGCGTGATCCAGACGACCGCCGCCGAAAAGACCAGCCAGGCGGCCAGAAACGACCCCGAAACCACCAGCGACAGCCGGGTCGCCTGCCACAACGAAAATCCCCAGATCATTCGCCACCGGACCAGCGCCCCCGTCAGCACGCCGCAGCCGGCAAACTGTGCAGCGGCAATGGCGACAATCCCGCCGCGACGAGCCGTCCCGGGCGCAATGCCGGTGCCCAACACGCCGTGGATCACCGCGTCATAACGCCCGACCGCCCAAAAGCTGGCGGCCGTGGCCAGCGCGGCCAGCATCCATTGCGCCGGATTGACTGCGATGACGGCCTGCCTGACATCGCCCAGGTCGATGTGAGAAAATCGGTCGTGCAGCAGCCAAACAAGCCCGCAGACAGCCGCCAAAAGCAGGATCTGCCGCCCTGCCAACGCATGCATTTGCGCGTTTCGACCGCGTTGCACGGTCTGCGTCATCGTTTCTGTCATTCCACCCTCCGCCTGATCCTTTCGGGGTATCAGGCGGAGCGGGACATTCAGTTAACGTCTAAACTTGGATTGAAAAAGACAGGTGGATCGCGTTGATCCGCATCTTTCGCTGCGGGCGCAATCAGATCTCATCCATCAATTGGGCCTTGGCCTGGATCATCAGCCCCGCCATCTGCTTGCGGATGGTCGCTTCGTCAGCCTTGTCCCCCAGATCGCGGGAAACTTTGCGGTAGACATCCTCGTCACCGGCCTCTTCGAAGTCGGCCTTGACGACTTCCTTGGCATATGCTGCCGCGTCGTCACCCGACTTGCCCAAAAGCTCTGCCGCCCAGAGACCCAACAGGCGGTTGCGACGGGCTTCGGCCCGGAACTGCATTTCCGCATCGTGGGCGAACTTGTTCTCAAATGCGTTTTCGCGGTCATCGAAGGTGGTCATCTCGGTCCTTTCGGGCTGATCGGCTGTTGCCCAGATATGCCCTTTGGGGGCCGTTACTGCAAGGGGCAGAGCCGTTCTTGCGGCAGCGAAGATCATCGCATATACGGGCGGCCAACTGGCGCCGCCGCTTTTTGGCAGGCGTCCTGGCTGATCGGAGATCATATGGCACGGCGTAAGAAGATCTACGAAGGCAAGGCCAAAATCATGTACGAAGGCCCCGAACCGGGCACCCTTGTCCAGTATTTCAAGGATGACGCCACTGCGTTCAACGCCGAAAAGCGCGCCACGATCGAGGGCAAGGGCGTGCTGAACAATCGCCTCAGCGAATTTTTCATGACCGGGCTGAACAATATCGGGGTGCCGACGCATTTCATCCGGCGTCTGAACATGCGCGAGCAATTGATCCGCCAGGTCGAGATCATTCCGCTGGAAGTGATCGTTCGCAACTTCGCGGCAGGTTCGATGGCCAAACGACTGGGAATGGAAGAAGGCACCGCCCTGCCACGTCCCATAATCGAATTTTCCTACAAGGATGATGCGCTTGGTGATCCGCTGGTCCCCGAAGAATACATCATCGCTTTCGGCTGGGCGAGCCAGCAGGACCTGGACGACATCGTGGCGCTGGCGCTGCGGGTGAATGACTTCATGGCGGGCGTGATGTTCGGCGTTGGCATCAAGCTGGTTGATTTCAAGATCGAGATCGGCCGGATCTGGGACGGCGAGTTCATGCGGCTTGTTGTGGCCGACGAGATCAGCCCCGACAGTTGCAGGCTCTGGGATATCGAGACCGGCGCGCATCTGGACAAGGACGTGTTCCGCCGCGATCTGGGCAACCTCACAGATGCCTATACCGAGGTTGCGCGTCGATTGGGTGTGCTGCCAACGAACGTGACCCATACAACCAAGCCGACGCTGATCAACTGAAGGTGGCAGCGGAAAGTTGGGACTGAACCTGAGGAAGAATAAATGAAGGCAAGCGTGCACATTATGCTCAAGCAAGGCGTTCTGGATCCGCAGGGCGAAGCGGTGCGCCACGCGCTTGGATCGTTGGGTTTCGAGGGCGTGAGCCGCGTTCGTCAAGGCAAGGTCATCGAGCTTGAACTTGCCGAAACCGACAAGGCGAAGGCCGAGGCGCAGGTTCGCGAGATGTGTGACAAGCTTTTGGCCAACACGGTCATCGAAAGCTACAGGGTAGAGTTCACCTGATGCGCGCCGGGGTCATCGTCTTTCCCGGATCCAACTGCGACCGCGACCTGGCGGTAGCGTATCAACGCGCCGGGGCGCATGTCAGCATGATCTGGCACAAGGATACCAGCCTGCCGGTGGGGCTCGACGTCATCGGCATTCCGGGTGGCTTTTCGTTTGGCGACTACCTGAGGTGTGGTGCGATCGCGGCGCGTTCGCCGATCTGTCGCGCAGTCGTCGATTACGCCGATCGGGGCGGCTATGTCATCGGCATCTGCAATGGTTTTCAGATCTTGACCGAAACGGGTGTGCTTCCCGGTGTTCTGATGCGCAATGCGGGGCTGAAATTCATCTGCAAGAGCGTGGGTTTGACTGTGGCCACGACGGATAGCGCTTTCACCTCCGGTTACCAAGCGGGCCAGGCTGTGCAGTATCCGGTCGCCCATCACGACGGAAACTATAATGCCGATCCCGACCTTCTGGCCCGACTGAATAGCGAAGACCGGGTGGCTTTCCGCTATATCGACAATACAAACGGTTCAAATGACGACATTGCGGGCGTCCTCAGTAAGAACCGCCGCGTTCTGGGGCTGATGCCGCATCCCGAACGTGCGGTTGACGCAGCCCATGGTGGCACCGACGGGGCGGCGCTTTTCAGCGCACTGGCTGCGGTCATGCAGCCTGCATGATCCGGAACACTTGAGCCTGACTTGCGGCGCGCGTAGTCTCTGAAAATGGCCAAGGATATCCCGAAACAGAGCATGGAGTTACGACCGGCCATGTCATGGCGGGGCCGTGTTGCAGTTCTTGGCATAACCCTGATCGGCATGGCGGTTGTCTGGTACACCAATCAGTGGCTGACGGCGCGTTTCACCGAAACGACCCGCAACCGGGCCGAAGTGCGGCAGGCGCTCTATTCTGGCAACCTGCTTTCGGAATTACAGCGCAACTCGGTCGTACCGCTGTTGTTGTCCCGCGACCCGTCGCTGATCAATGCGCTGAATTTCGACGATTACACGCAATCCTCGCAGCGTCTGATTTCCTATGTGCAGGAAATCGGCGCGGCAGCGCTGACGTTGCTCGACGATACCGGCCGGGTCGTCGGGGCCTCGGACCGCAATCGGCTGGGCGAAAATCGTCGCACGGAAGGCTATTTCATTGATGCGCAACGGTCCGCTGACACCGTGTTCACGATCGTCCAGCATGAGAGTGGCGCGTTCAATTTCTATTACAGCCGCAAGATCGTCGACAATGGCACGCTGATCGGTGTGATCGTCGTTGAAGTCGACTTGCGCAAGTTTGAGCAAAGCTGGGCGGGCATTTCCGATGCGGTCCTGGTGACCGACAGCGAAGGCCTGATCATCCTGTCCACCGAACCGCGCTGGCGCGGATTCGAAGAGGCGAAGGCACTTGCCGTGCAATCCGCTCCCTCGGCCATCGAACGCGCGATCCGGGCGACGACGGACTGGAGCGTGCTGCCGCCTGACGCCTATGTTCAGGGCGAAGCGGTGATGCGCAGCGAAAGTCGGATTCCGTTCCGTGGTTGGCGTATCACGTCGTTCACCACCTATGCCTCGATCCGAGAGCGGGTGAACGGTGTGCTGGCGCTTGAGATCATGGGTTTTGCGCTGCTGCTGGCCGGCGCCTTCTATCTGGCCGGGCGACGCGCCCGCGCATCGTCGATGTTCTTCCAGCGCGAGTCAGCGGAGCTTCGCCAATTGAACGATGCCCTGCAGCGGGAAATCGCCGAGCGTGAACGCGCGGAAAAGAGCTTGGAGGTCGCCGAACAGACCCTCGCACAAGCCTCGAAACTGGCGGCACTGGGCGAAATGTCGGCCGCCGTCAGCCACGAGCTGAACCAACCGCTTGCGGCGATGAAGACATATCTTGCCGGAGCCAAGTTGCTGCTGCACCGGAAGCGACCGGACGAGGCGCTGTCGTCGTTCCAGCGAATCGACGATCTGATCGAACGGATGGGCGCGATCACCCGGCAGCTGAAAAGCTATGCGCGAAAGGGGGGAGATGCATTCGAGGCCATTGATGTAAGGGAATCTTTGTCTTCTGCTCTGTCGATGATGGAACCGCAACTCAAGAACGGGAACATCCGGATCACCCGGTCGGTGCCGCGTCGGCCGGTCCGGGTGATGGCTGATCGGGTGCGACTGGAACAGGTCATTATCAATCTTTTGCGCAACGCGATCGACGCCACCAAGTCCGTGCCCGAACCCGCAATCGATATCCTTCTGTCGTCGGGTAGCATGGCGATTATCACCGTGCGCGACAACGGACCGGGCATGGAAAATTTGGACAATCTTTTTGAACCGTTTTACACTACAAAGGCCCCGGGAGACGGCGTCGGATTGGGCCTTGCCATTTCTTCGGGGATTGTAAACGACCTAGGCGGACGCCTGACTGCACGCAACGGTCGGGCCGGGGGGGCTGTATTCGAGGTCCGCCTGCCCATATTGGAAAACGAAGTTGAAGCCGCCGAATAGGATTTGAGCCATGGCCAGCGCTATGAAGATTGCAATCGTTGATGACGAAAAAGACATGCGTCAGTCGATCAGCCAATGGCTGGCCCTGTCAGGCTTCGAGACCGAGACATTTGCCAGCGCCGAGGATGCGCTGAAGAATGTCGGCACCGATTACCCCGGTGTCGTCGTCTCGGATATCAAAATGCCCGGAATGGACGGAATGCAGTTTCTGAAGAAACTGATGAGCGTCGACAGTGCGCTGCCCGTCATCATGATCACCGGTCATGGCGACGTGCCGATGGCGGTCGAGGCGATGCGGATCGGGGCGTTCAACTTCCTCGAAAAGCCGTTCAATCCGGACAAGATGACCGAGTTGGCCAAGAAAGCCACGCTGAACCGTCGCCTGACGCTCGATAGCCGCGCGCTGCGGCGCGAATTGTCGGATGGTTCCACGCTGATGAAGAAGCTCGTCGGCACATCGCCGGTGATGGAACGCCTGCGCGAAGACATCCTTGATTTGGGGCAGGCCGACGGCCACGTGTTGATCGAAGGTGAAACTGGCACCGGCAAGACCTTGGTCGCGCACGCTTTGCACGCGGTCGGTGCCAAGGCGGGAAGAAAATTCGTTCTGGTTTCCTGTGCGGCATTCGATGAAGATTCGCTTGGCAAGAAGATCTTTGGGCCGGCCGGTGAAAGCGGTGGCCTGCCGCTGGTTGAAGAGGCGCGCGGCGGGACGCTGGTGCTTGAAGATATCGAAGCGCTTAGCCAGCCTTTGCAAGCCAAGTTGCTGATGTGGATCAACGAACAGGGCAGTCCGGCCGAAACCCGGCTTGTCGCGATTTCAAACCTGCAGGAACAGGGAAAGACCAGCGAGGACGTGCTGCGCCCCGATCTGTTCTACCGTCTGGCCGCGATGAAGATTACGTTGCCACCGCTGCGCCAACGCGGCGAGGATATCTTGATGCTGTTCACCCGCTTCTCGGAACAATTCGCCGAGGAATACGGCTGCGACGCGCCGGTCGTTTCTGCGCAGGAGGCCGCGCAGCTTTTGCAGGCGCCCTGGCCCGGAAACATCCGCCAGCTCATCAACATTGCCGAACGGGCGGTGCTGCAGAACCGGCGCGGCTCAGGCTCTATCGCGTCGCTTCTGATGGCCGAGGACGAAGATTCCGAAGCCTCGATGACGACCGAAGGCAAACCGCTTAAAGAATACGTGGAAGCATTCGAGCGTATGCTGATCGACAACACGATGCGCCGGCACAAAGGCTCGATCTCGGCGGTGATGGAAGAACTGTGCCTGCCGCGTCGCACCTTGAACGAGAAGATGGCGAAATACGGCTTGCAGCGGTCCGACTACCTTTAGCGACCTCGGGCGTCGATTTCAGCATTGTATTCGACGCTGCAAAACCGCTATGGTTGCCAGACCGGGCTTTGTTCCTCATGGGATTTGCCCGGATGAGTTTCGCTGATCTCAGAATCTTCGCAGGCACGAATTGCCGCGTCAGGCCGGGATCAGGCCGAGAAGGCCGCAAGGTCAACAGTTTGTCCGTGATGCCGAATGTGCACCGGGCCTTGAATGGGGGTGGCATTCCGCCCCGGAGAAGAACCGCGATGAGGCGCGCAGAGTTACTGACAGTTTGCGCAGGGGCCGATTGGGCCGACCTGACTTCTGTCGGCGCGTCAGATCTCGCCACAACAAGACACCACCCACAAGGGCTGCGTCCGCCAGGACGGCGGCCTTTTTCGGGGTGCAGAAAGACAATATGGCAAAGAAGATGCTTATCGACGCCACTCATGCCGAGGAAACTCGCGTCGTGGTGGTTGACGGAAACAAGGTCGAGGAGTTCGATTTTGAATCCGAGAACAAGCGCCAGCTAGCTGGCAATATCTACCTGGCGAAAGTCACACGGGTCGAACCGTCGCTTCAGGCAGCGTTCATCGATTACGGCGGCAACAGGCACGGGTTTCTCGCGTTTTCGGAAATCCATCCTGACTACTACCAGATCCCCATCGCCGACCGCGAGGCGTTGATGGCCGAGGAACGCGCTTATGCCGCGGAGCAGGAGGAAGAGGACGAGCAGCGCTCGAAAGCCTCGTCCCGATCGCGGTCACGCAGTCGCGGCCGGTCGCGTGCCGAGAAGACCGGTACCGAGGATGCTGTGACGTCGACAGAGGCGGGCATCTCTGGCATGGATGTCGTCGATCTGGACCAAGACGATGATGTCCCGTTCGAGGAAGGCACGTCGCCCGCATTTTTCGTGCAGGACACACCGGTCGAAACCCCATCCGCCGAAGACGACACCGCAGAGACCGGTGACGAGGTCTCGGATGATGATCACGAGGCAGACGACACAGCCGAAAATGATCCCGCCGACGAGATCGAGTCGATCGCGGAAGAAGATGTGTCGGACGAGATTCCGCAGGCGCGCAAGCCTCGCCCTCGTAAATACAAGATTCAGGAAGTCATCAAGGTCCGCCAGATTCTGCTGGTGCAGGTTGTCAAGGAAGAGCGTGGCAACAAGGGCGCCGCGCTGACCACTTACTTGTCGCTGGCCGGACGCTACTGCGTGCTGATGCCTAACACGGCGCGAGGCGGCGGCATTTCCCGCAAGATCACCAATGCTCAGGATCGCAAGAAACTCAAAGAGATAGCGAACGAAATTGAAGTGCCGAAGGGCGCCGGTCTGATCATCCGGACCGCCGGATCGCAGCGGACCAAGACCGAGATCAAGCGCGACTATGAATACCTGCAACGCCTGTGGGAACAGATCCGCGAGTTAACGCTGAAATCCATCGCCCCTGCGAAAATCTACGAAGAAGGCGACCTGATCAAACGCTCGATCCGCGACCTCTACAACAAGGATATCGACGAGGTCTTCGTCGAGGGCGAGGCAGGCTACCGCACGGCCAAGGACTTCATGAAGATGATCATGCCGTCCCACGCCAAGAACGTGAAATACTACGCCGAACAGATGCCGCTGTTTGCCCGTTATCAGGTGGAAAGCTACCTGTCGTCGATGTTCAACCCGACAGTGCAACTGAAATCCGGTGGCTACATCGTGATTGGCGTCACGGAAGCTCTGGTGGCGATCGACGTGAACTCAGGCCGAGCCACCAAGGAAGGCTCGATCGAGGAAACCGCTCTCAAGACCAACACCGAAGCGGCCGAAGAGGTGGCACGCCAGTTGCGCCTGCGCGACTTGGCCGGCCTCATTGTGATCGACTTCATCGACATGGAAGAGCGGCGCAACAATGCTGCTGTCGAAAAGCGTTTCAAGGACAAGCTGAAAACCGACCGCGCGCGCATTCAGGTTGGCCGGATATCCGGCTTCGGCCTGATGGAAATGTCGCGTCAACGGCTTCGGCCCGGAATGATCGAGGCGACCACAGCACCCTGCCACCACTGCCACGGCACCGGCCTTGTGCGCTCGGATGACAACCTTGCGTTGAACATCCTGCGTCAGTTGGATGAAGAGGGGACACGCCGACGGTCCCGCGAAGTGCTTTTGAAAGCTCCGATCGGGATTGTTAACTTCCTGATGAACAACAAGCGCGAGCATATCGCCCAGATCGAGGCGCGTTATGGCATGTCAGTGCGGGTCGAGGCCGATCCATTCCTGGTCTCACCCGATTTCGCCATCGAGAAGTTCAAGACCGCAACACGCACTGTGCCCGAAGCGACGGCGCAGGTCGTGTCTGTCAATGCTTCCTTGATGCAGGATATCGACGAAGAGGTCGAAGTCGAGATCGAGGATGAAGTCGAAGCAGAAGTCGAACCGACACCGGAAACCGCCGAGATCGAAGACAACGGTCAACAGCCGAAGAAGAAGCGGCGGCGGCGGCGGCGGCGGAAATCCGGCGGTAACGGCGGCGAACATCGCGACGACGACAGCGGCAATCGCGGTTCTGGCGGTCGTGATGAGGCCCGCGACATCACCGAACAGGTTGCCGTGACCGAGGCCGAGCAAGCCCAGGTCGAATCGATCGCAGAGGCGGCCACAGACGATGCTCCGGCGAAGAAGCCTGCGCGAAAGCGGTCGTCGTCCAGTAAAAGCCGGACAGCGAAGGCGAAACCGGAAGAAGCCACGGCGCAGACCGAACAAGCATCGCCAGGAGATGTGGCGGCCGAGGAAAAGCCTAAACGCGTCAGTCGGACCCGGAAATCGCCGGTCGCCAAGGCCAAGCCGGAGGCAGTAGAGCCGGAGGCGGTCGTGCCTGAACCCGTCGATGCGCCATCGGCGCCTGAAGCTGTCGAACCTCCTGCGGAAAAGCCGAAGCGCGCATCGCGAGCCAAGCCAAAGCCGGAGCAAGCAGCGGATAAGGCGAAAGAACCGGCGATGGCCGAATCAACCGACGACAAGCCGAAGAAAAAGGGCTGGTGGTCGCTGCGGGGCTGATCCGACGTCGCAAATATCAGTTAACGCCGGGCATCTTGTCCGGCGTTATCTTTTGCGGATGTAGTAATACCGGTTGGTCCCGACCGTTTCGACATTGATCAGCACATGCCCCGATTCAATGCAGAAATGCGGCACGTCGATGACCGCAGCCGGATCGTCGGCCTGGATCCGCAAGACCTGACCCGACTGCAGTCCTTGCAGCCGCTTTTGGGCCTTGAGGACCGGCAACGGGCACAACAGCCCCAGGGCGTCCAGATCATGATCGAAGGTCATGTCCGCAGGGGTAGGGCGGTTGTTTCACCTTGTCCACCAAGTTGTGACGACGCGTGCAGGTGACGCCGGGCGCAGGGCAGGATAAGGGAAAGGGATGTTTGGAATAGAAATCATCGACGCCAGTCTGCTGCCAGCAATGTTCGTGGCGGTGCTGGCCGGCTTGTTGTCATTTCTCAGCCCCTGCGTCTTGCCGATCGTGCCGCCCTATCTTGCGTACATGAGCGGCATATCAATGACCGAGATGTCCGATGGATCAGCACGTCGCAACCGCGCGATCCTGCCTGCGATCTTTTTCGTGCTCGGGCTTTCAACGGTGTTCCTGTTTCTTGGCTTCACCGCCTCCGCGTTCGGCTCGTTTTTTCTTCAGAACTCTGATCTGTTCGCCACGCTCGCCGGGATCGTAGTCATGGGATTCGGTGCGCATTTTCTGGGGATATACCGGATTCCGTTTCTGGATCGAGACGCGCGGCTGGACGCCGGGGACCGGGGTGGGTCGGCATTTGGCGCTTATGTCCTGGGACTAGCGTTCGCCTTTGGTTGGACACCCTGTATTGGACCGCAACTTGGTGCGATCCTGTCCCTGGCGGCGACCGAATCGAGCATCGCCCGCGGCACGACGCTGCTTGGCGTCTACGCCCTTGGCCTTGGCCTTCCATTCATTTTGGTCGCGGCGTTCTTTCCGCGGTTGCGGGGGCTGATGTCTTGGATGAAGCGGCATATGGACCGCATCGAACGGATCATGGGCCTGCTTTTGTGGACAATTGGACTGATGATGCTGACGGGCGGGTTTTCCGATTTCTCGTACTGGCTGCTTGAAACCTTCCCCGTACTGGCGCAACTCGGCTAGGCTTATTTTTGCCCGAATGGCGGGCTAGACTTCGTCCCTGATGGACGATGGGACGGGCCAATGAGCAACTCAGCAGCGGTAAGATCACGACGGGTTTTCTATATTCCCGGCTACGATCCGTTCCCGCCAAGGCGATATCGAGAACTCTACCGCAAGGAAGGCGAGGATCAGTCCGAGATTTCTGGCTACGAGCTGGTGCTTCAAGGGACAACTGGGGGCCAGAACTACGGCTGGTCTGTCAAAGCAGTGATCGAAGGCGCGCATGTCAGATCGGACTTCGAAGTGCTGGTCTGGTCCGACATCGTGCGCGGCTCGATGGAGGCCGGGATCCTTGGCACCTACTGGCAAATGATTTCAACAGCTTGGATCTACATCACCAGCGGCGCGCTGCGGCGGTTGATGTGGCTGCGCAAGGGACCGGTAATTGCGGCGCTTTATCCGGTAGGGATGTTGCTGGCGCAGCTGCTTTTCGCGGTGATTGTGGCCTGGGTTGCGGGTGCGTTCGTTTCTCGTCTGGTCTATCCGGGCACCGGATGGATCGTGGCGCTTCCGATCATGGTCTATATGATGCGTCTCTTCCGTAAGCTCGACGGTCGGCTGTATGCGTATTACCTGATGCACGATTTTGCCTTCTCGGCGCAGGATGGCGGCGCATATCCGGCGGCGTTGGAAGTGCGGATGGACCAGTTCCGCCACCAGATCGCCGCGGCTCTGGACAGTGACGCCGACGAGGTACTGGTCGTCGGACATTCCTCGGGCGCTCATCTGGCGGTTTCGATCCTCGCCGACCTGATCCGCGAGGGCAGGGTGCCGCGCAGCGGACCCCGACTGGCGCTGCTTACGTTGGGACAGGTGATTCCGATGGTATCCTTTCTGCCCAATGCGCGACGGCTGCGGGCCGACCTGCACGATCTGTCGCAGTCGGGCGGGCTTACCTGGGTCGATGTGACCGCACCAGGGGACGGCTGCGCTTTCGCGCTATGCGATCCGGTCGCGGTGACCGGGGTGGCGCCAGAGCGGCAGAAATGGCCGCTGGTAATCTCGGCCGCGTTCACCCGGACGCTCTCGACCGCGCGGTGGCGTGAATTGCGCTGGCGCTTCTTTCGTCTGCATTTCCAGTATCTCTGCGCCTTCGACGACCCGGGGGACTACGATTATTTCAGCATCACCGCCGGCCCGCAGACGCTGGCGGCCCGGTTTGCGGACCGCGCCCCGTCGAAAAGCCGGATTGACGTGGCTGCCTCGCCGCATACATCCATGGCGGCATGACACCGCCCAAACCCGCCGCCCGACCCGACAAGGTTTCGCTGTGGCGCTATCTGCGCCTGTTTCGGCAGGACATCCTTTCGGCACAACCCGCCAGGCTTTACCGTGCGTGGATGGCGGAATTCCGGACGCCGTTCTTTCGGTCATTCCTGATCAACCAGCCGAGCCTCGTGCGAGAGGTGCTGCGAACCCGGTCCGAAGATTTTCCCAAGTCAAACCGCATCGCTGAGGGGTTGCGTCCGCTTCTCGGCAATTCGGTCTTTCTGACCAATGGCGAGGTCTGGGAACGCCAGCGCCGCATCATCGACCCCGCGTTCGAGGGTGGGCGCCTGCGGCATGCCTTTCCGGCGATGCTGGCGGCGGGGCAGGCGGCTGTGGCGCGTCTGGCAGAGACCGACGGCGTGGTCGAGATCGAAGCCGAAACCAGCCACGCAGCGGCGGACGTGATCTTTCGCACGCTCTTTTCCATCCCGATATCGGACGCGGTGGCTGGTCAGGTGTTCCAGCGGTTTCGCGACTACCAGCGGGCCCAGCCGATCCTGAACCTGGCGGCCTTCGTTCCGCTGCCTGGCTGGCTGCCGCGGTTTCATCGACGTGCGGCACTGGCCGCCGCGCGCGACATCCGTCGTTTGATTCGACAATTGACGGAAGAGCGCGGCAGGGCCATCGTCGATGGCAGCGCGCCTGACGATCTGGCGACCAAGATCATGACCACAACCGATCCGGTGACCGGCAATACCTTCGGATCCGAGGAAATGGTTGACCAGGTCGCCATATTCTTTCTGGCCGGACATGAAACCAGCGCCTCGGCGCTCGCCTGGGCGCTTTACCTGCTTGCCTGCGATCCCGCGGCGCAAGACCGCGTCGCATCCGAGGCTGCAACTCTTGGAACGGACCCGACAATCGCCGACATTGCTCGCCTTGAGTTTACTCGCAACGTATTTCGTGAAGCGCTGCGGCTGTATCCGCCGGTCCCGATGATGGTGCGCCAGACTGCAAGGGGCGAACATTTCCGTGACCGCGATCTGCCGAACGGGTCGCAGGTCGTGATCAGCCCATGGCATTTGCACCGCCATGAACGGCTGTGGGACCAGCCTGACGCTTTTGTTCCCGACCGCTATGGCAGCGACGCAGGCAAAGCCGGCTTGCGCGACGCCTTCCTGCCGTTTTCGGCGGGCGCGCGGGTGTGTCCCGGTGCTGGGTTTGCGATGATCGAGGGACCGTTGCTGCTGGCGCTGATGGTTGGGGCGTTCAGCTTTGCCGCAGCAGATCCCCAGCCTCCGATACCAGTGGCGCATCTCACCGTGCGTTCAAAAGAGGGGATTCGCCTGACCGTCAAGAAAAGGCTTGATTCGGCTAAAACCGGGCAATCGAGTCGCTGAGGGGGGTCCGTGACGCGAGGTCAAATTGTGGCCGATTCTTGCCATTTTCTTCCCAACCCATTGAAAAATAAGTGCTCAATGCATCGACAATTAAATCACGGGTTGCATTTTGTTGACGTATTCGTCGAAATACGTTTCATATTCGGACGAAGTTTAGCTACAACACACACTTGGATCCTGGGGGGATTTCATACTGTGGCCTACTTAACGAGCGAAAATCAGCCGATCATCGACACCGAGGCGCGCGAGCGTCCGTTGTTTCGTATTGCTCTGCCGGTCTGGCGCATCTCCTCGAGACGCGATGCCACAGGTGACGAAGAAAAGGGCGTGACGCGGGACGAGATTGCGTCGATGTTTGGTACCGATCTGGTGTCGAGACGCCTGTCGAAACTGCATCTGACTGAAAGTGAGCGTGCGCAACTTGATGTCAATGCCAAGCTGCGCAACGCCCTTTATTCGCATTAGTCATCCGTGTTTTCGGCCATTTCAGTGCGCGTGATGTAGTGATTCAGCACGTAAAGCCGGATCGCAGTTGCCAGCCCGGTTTCGACGTCGCGGTGCACATCGATCTCGGCCGCCAGTTCGTTGATCGCCTTTGCTTTCGACCGTGCAATGTCGCAGAAGGCTTTCCAGAACGCATCCTCGAGTGAGACGCTTGTACGGTGCCCGCGCAGCGTCAAAGAACGCTTCACCGGTCTGCTGCTCATTCCTCGTCGTCAACGCGGTGGCCGGTCAACTGCCGGGCCGCACGTTCCTTTCGGGCGGCAACCAGGATCTTTTCGGCTTTTGACGACCCGTGTTTGGCGGCGTTCTGATCGGCCAGTGCACGCGCTTCAGCCCGCGCCCGGTCCTTGCGCGCGCGGTTCAGATTGATCGGATCGCTCAAGATTTGGGGCCGATCATGTTTTCCGGGCGCACCACGCGCTCGAAGGTTTCGGCATCGACGAAGCCCAGCTTGATCGCCTCTTCCTTCAGCGTCGTGCCGTTCTTGTGGGCAGTCTTGGCAACGGTCGTTGCGTTGTCATAGCCGATTTCGGGCGCGAGGGCCGTGACCAGCATCAGGCTTTCGCGCATCAGCTTTTCGATCCGGTCGCGGTCGGCGGCGATCCCGACGACGCAATTGTCTGTGAAGGCCGCACTCGCGTCGCCCAGAAGCTGCATTGATTGCAGCACGTTGTAGGCCATCATCGGTTTGTAGACGTTCAATTCGAAATGGCCCTGGCTTCCGGCAAAGCCTATTGCGGCATCATTGCCGAAGACATGCGCGCAGACCTGCGTCATCGCCTCGCACTGGGTGGGATTGACCTTGCCCGGCATGATCGAGCTGCCAGGCTCGTTTTCGGGCAACATCAACTCGCCCAGACCGCAACGCGGGCCCGACCCCAAGAGACGGATGTCGTTGGCGATCTTGAACAGGCTTGCGGCGACGGTCTTGGTTGCACCTGACATGGCGACCAGCGCATCATGGGCCGCCAGCGCCTCGAACTTGTTGGGGGCGGTGACGAATGGCAGGCCAGTGATCTCGGCGATCTCCTTTGCCACCGCGCCGCTCCATCCCTTGCGGGTGTTCAGGCCGGTGCCGACGGCGGTGCCGCCCTGCGCCAGTTCGTAAATGTCTGGCAGCGCGCCTTTGATCCGTTCGATGCCCTTGGCAACCTGATGCGCGTAACCGGAAAATTCCTGCGCCAGTGTCAGCGGCGTCGCGTCCATCGTATGGGTGCGGCCGATCTTGATGATGCCGGCGAATTCCTTGACCTTGGCTTCAAGCGCGAAATGCAGCCGGGCAAGACCGGGCAGCAGCACATCATGCGCGGTCATCGCGATGGCAATATGCATCGCCGTGGGGAACGTGTCATTCGACGATTGTCCCATGTTCACATGGTCGTTCGGATGCACCGGATCCTTCGAGCCAATCGTGCCGCCGAGGATCTCGATGGCGCGGTTCGAGATGACCTCGTTCGCGTTCATGTTCGACTGCGTGCCCGATCCGGTCTGCCAGACGACCAGCGGGAAATTGTCGTCGAATTTGCCCGCAACCACTTCGGACGCCGCCTGCACAATCGCATCCGCCGTCGCGCCATCCAGCGCGCCTTGCGCCTTGTTCAGAGTTGCCGCGGCCTGCTTGATGACACCCAGTGCGCGGATGATGGCGATGGGCTGCTTTTCCCAGCCAATCGGGAAATTCTGGATCGAGCGCTGGGTCTGTGCACCCCAATACTTGTCGGCGGGCACTTCAAGCGGGCCAAAGCTGTCGGACTCGGTGCGGGTCTTGGTCATGGATGCTCTCCAGATGGCATGTCGGGGGTCTTCATACCCGCTGGCGGCGAAACTGCAATCCGTCATCGGGGTGTTGGGCAGGCCGCAGGTTACTTGCGAAAGCTGTCCAGCCGGACGACGTCGGCGGCCTTCTTCGCGCCGTCCTTGTCAAGACCGTCCGTGGTCGCACCGTTGGGTTCGGACGAGGCCGCTTCGTCCTCGGCTTCGTCAGCTTCCTCCGAAGTTTCGAACCGCAGCCCGAATTCGATAGACGGATCGACGAAGGTCTTGATGGCATCATAGGGGATATAAAGCGGCTCCGGGCTGTCACCAAAATTCAGGGTGATCGAAAATCCCTCGTCAGTAACGACGAGATTCTCGAACCAGTGCTGGACGACGACCGTCATTTCCTCGGGATAGCGATCGGACAGCCAATCGGCCAGTTCGACATCGGGATGCATCGTATCGAAAGTGATGAAGAAATGGTGCTGCCCCGGCAGGCCGTCCATCGCAACGCCTTCGAGAACCTCTTGAATGAGGCCTCGCATCGCGCGGTGCATTAGGTTTCCATAGTCGATAGTCCGGGACATCACCGATCCTTTGGGCAATTCCTGACTTCACAATACGGGATTCGATGCCGAAGGGAAGGGCAGGTGGCTGAAAGCGCCGATGTCATGGAAACGAGGACAGTGCGACACCGCCGATCGCGGCAAGCGCCAGCACCCATGGCAAGCCCAGATGCAGTCGAAACAACAAGATCCCCGACAGCACCGCCAACAAGGCGGCGCCGCCGTTCAGGCTGGCCAGGTCCGGGCGGATCATGGTAATCGGACCCAGGGTTTCTGTGCTGGTCCGCGCGAAAAAAACATGCAGCGCGAACCAGACCGAAAGGTTCAGGATCACGCCCACGACCGCGGCGGTGATCGCCGACAGGCCCGCCGACAGGCGCGGACGGGTGGCGACCCATTCCAGATAGGGGGCGGCCGCAAAAATCCACAGAAAGCACGGCACAAATGTCACCCACAACGTCATGCCCGCTGCCAGAAGGCCTAGCGAGGTGCCGCCCGCTGCGGCACCGGCCAGATAGCCGACAAACTGGGTCACCAGGATCAGCGGACCGGGCGTGGTTTCGGCAAGACCCAGCCCGTCGACCATCTGGGCGGCAGACAGCCAGTTCTTCTCAACCACCACCTGCTGCGCCATGTAGGCCAGCACCGCATAGGCGCCGCCGAAGGTCACGACGGCCAGTTTGGAAAAAAACAAGCCGATCTCGGTCAAGCGCTCTGCACCAGCCGCCCACGCAAGGACCACCGGCGTCCACCCGATGGCAAGCCAGACCAGGACAGTCCGGATCGTCGCCGCCCCGACTGGCGGCCGCTGACGGTCGAGAGCACCGGGGCCGCTGGTCACCGCGCCGTAAAGCCCGGCCGCGATAATGATAAGGGGGAACGGGACTGCGAAGAAGAAGATCGCGACAAAGGCCAGACCTGCAATGATCCAGCGGTCGGTTGCCCGCAGCGATTTTCGCGCCACACGCAGCAGGGCCTCGATCACGATCACCACAACGGCGGCCTTCACACCAAGGAAAAGCGCCTGCACCAAACCGACCCCGCCCCAAGTCGCATAGGCGAACGCAAGCGCCAGCATTACCAGCGCGCCGGGCACGACAAACAACATCCCCGCCAGCAGACCGCCCGGAACACCCCGCAGTTTCCAGCCGGCATAGGTGGCCAATTGCATCGCCTCCGGCCCCGGCAGCAGCATGCAGAACGACAGCGCGTGCAGGAATTCGTCCTCGCTCAATAGTGGGCGTTCCTCGACCAATTCGCGGTGCATGACGGCGATCTGTGCCGCCGGCCCGCCGAAAGACATCAGCCCGATGCGGCCGAAGACCCGGATCAGCTGGCCCCAATTCTGGACGCTCATGCGCGTCCCGCCGGCCAATCATGACCCTCGTCATGGCCGTCGCGCGCCCACCGATACAGCGCGTCGTAAAGCACGATGCCTGCGTCCAACTGGTCGATATCGTCGCGATACTGCCGCGACAGACCGACAGAAATCGCCAGCAGCCCCGCCGCCTGAGGGGCCAGATCGTGGGTGTCGGTATCCGCGCCGCGCACCACCCGCGACAGTCGGTCGAGCGCCTCGCTGCGCAAAGTGAACTCGTCCAGCATCGTATCAAAGGTGCAGAGCGGCCCACGGTGCGACCAGAACACGCCTTCGACATCGAACGGAGTGGCGTTGTAGCGCTCGGCGACGCCCGCGACCTCGGCAGGTGACACGAACAGGAAACGGGCATGCGGATCGACAAAGCGTCGGATCAGCCAGGGACAAGCGATGCGGTCGATCTTGGGGCGGTGGCGCGTAACCCAAAGTGTGCTGCCGTCGACCGGCTCGGGCAGGGCCGAGGCGGGAACGCGCATGGTGTCGTTCGCATCTCGCCAGCCATACATACCACCTTGCAGATATTCCGCTTCGATCCCATCGGCGCGGAGCCAGGCGACCAGCCCCTGCGAAAGCTTGCGGCCCTTCTGGCACGTAACCACGCATGACCGCCCGCCCAGTCGCACTTTCAATCCAGCGATGTCGGTATGCGGATGCCGAAACGAGCCGGGAATGAGGTAGGGATCAGCCTCGAAATCCGGGTCGATCGAGATATCGACGATGGCGGGGCAATCGGGCGTGCCGATCAGGCGCAGAAGCTGGGGCACGGTGATTTCGTTCGGGGCCGGCATGGCGCATCCTTCCTGAAGTCAGGTTTCGGATGCGAAGCTTGGGCTTGCCGCCTCACGGGGTGTTCGCATCGACCCCATGGCTGAAGTCTGCGGCGGGCGGCGGGGAATGTCAAAGGGGGAAAGTGCAGGCTTTTGCCTGATCCGGCAATTGTTCTCAAACATCAGCAAGTTGCGTTTTACAGTGATGCTCTGAACATCCGCGAACATGCCGAGAACGAAGCAGCATCTTGTAAAACGAACCAGCGTATTGCTGAAAACGAAAACCCCGGCGCGACGGCAATCGCTACCGGGGC
>JBBKVT010000075.1:0-6577 GCA_037968535.1 Paracoccaceae bacterium | reverse complement strand
CTGACAGCTTCGGAAGCTGTGACGGGGTCAAAGGTCGTCTTACCTTCCGCCATGTCGGCGAGAACCTTGGCGCTTGCTGCGATCTGCTTCATCAGATGCATGCGCTCTTTGACGAAGTGATTTTGGACACCATCATGTGCAGCCGCCAAACTTGCAACAATGGTCAAGCTCGCAACTAAGATTGTTGCCGCGCGTCTTGTCACGATGGAAAACTCCCAATCATTTCGGGCAAGACTATAGCCGACATCTGACCGTGATACAGCGCGTTTCTATGATCTGTCTGAAGCATCGGAGTGAAAGGATGAGGCATTGAGGATGGAATCGGACTGCTCGGAGCCTCCACCGAGAGCGTAGTCCCCCGGCGCCGCAGGCTGGGTGGGGGCTGTTAATCTGTGACGCCGGGGTTAGCGTAGGTCGCTACAACGCCATTCATCGGACCCAATTCGGGCATCAAGATGGACGTGTTGCGTTCTAGCGCGGGCGTTTTCACGTCCAAACCGGGGCATGCTTGATTTCAAGCGCAAATGCCGCCAAGCTTTCCCCATGAATGTTCAGACCCCTACGCCATTTCCCGGTCAGGGCAGCACCTCGGATCAGGTTGTATTCGACAAGGGCGAACTCGGCGTGATCCTGACGCTTTACGGGCGCATGGTAGCTGCTGGGGAGTGGCGAGACTACGGGATGTCTTTCTTGCGGGAAGTTGCGATATTCTCAGTTTTCCGCCGCACTGCCGAACATCCGATCTACACCATCGAGAAGCGGCCCAAATTGCGTCAGAAGCAGGGATCCTATGCGGTGATCGCAATGGACGGTCAGGTGCTGAAGCGCGGCCATGACCTACGCGCCGTGCTGCGGGTTCTCGAACGTAAGTTGATCCGCCCCATTGGCTAGAGACTCAGACTAAAGTCGTTTGCGCGAGGTGACAGGCCCTTCGCCTGCAGCCTCGATCCGCGCCATGGCCTTCGCGATCGGTTCGTAGGCGACCGACATAGAGTGGCCGTTGGCGTGGATGATCCGATCCGCGTCCACAGCGATTGCGACATGGCCTTTCCAGAACAAAAGATCGCCGCGGCGTGTTGCCTCTGAGTCTGGCAGGTTCCGACCCAAGCCCTTTTCCTGTTGATCGCTGTCGCCGGGACAGGCGATGCCGCAGGCCAGCAAGGCGGCCTGCACCAGCCCGGAGCAATCGAGTCCGAAGCTCGAATTTCCGCCCCAAAGATAGGGTGAGCCCAAAAACAGTTCTGCAACCGTGACCGGGTCGGAAAAAAGCTCGTCAATTCCGCGCAAATGAATTCGGGGAACAAAGCCTCCGTCTTCTAGCCGGGCGAACTTGCCCATAATGTCGGTGACTGCGACGAAGGATCCGAAAGATATTGCTAAATCATGTGGCTTTTTGATATCTGCCGCTAGATATCTGTGAGTTGAGCGTGTGGAGATGGCATGAGTGGCCTCAACCGGATCGCCGAGATCGGCGGCGATGACGTAGCCGCAGTAGTCGTCCTTTGGGGATTGCCCGAACGCAAACCCGTCATGGACTTCCAGAATCGCGAACGATTCGCCGAACAACAATTCCCGTTTAGGCCAATCGCAGCAAGGCCCGCGCCAGATGGTGGTTGTTGGCACAGTGACGCGACCCGGCATGCTTTCAACAAATTGCTCGGCGTCGACTCGGCCTTTCAGATGGATTGCCGCAACGCGGCCGTTCGCGGGGGTCATCCGGCGATCCATGATCACAGACCCAGCAGATCGGGCAATGCGTCGAACACCGCGCGCGCACCCTGACCGACACCACCCTTGGGCCGCGCTGGCGCCGCTTTCGGCTGCCAGCCATAGATGTCGAAATGAACGTAACGAGAGGTGTCCGTGACGAAGCGCCGAAGAAAAAGGGCTGCAGTGATCGACCCCGCCATTCCGCCAGACGGCGCGTTGTCAAGATCCGCAATCCCCGGTTCCAGCATGGGCTCGTAGGGATCCCAGAACGGCATGCGCCAGACCGGATCCCGCACCCGGTCGGCGGCCGCCGCGATCGCCAAAGCGTCGGCGCTGTCAGTGGCGTAGAACGGCGCAAGGTCGGGACCTACCGCAACGCGCGCCGCGCCAGTCAGCGTCGCCATTGAGAGCATCAGGTCGGGCTTGTCCTCATCCGCCAGCGCCAGCGCATCGGCAAGCACAAGCCGGCCCTCGGCGTCGGTATTGTTGATCTCGACCGACAGTCCCTTGCGCGACCTCAGGATGACCTGCGGCCGAAAAGCGGATCCGCTGATGGCATTTTCAACCGCCGGGATCAGTACCCGCAGCTGCAAAGGCAATTCCTGGGCCATGATCATTTGCGCCAGGCCCAGAACCGTGGCTGCGCCGCCCATATCTTTCTTCATCAGGCCCATTGAGGATCCAGGCTTGATGTTCAGGCCGCCGGTGTCAAAACAGACGCCCTTGCCGACGAGCGTCAGTTTCGGCCCTTTTGTGCCCCAGGACAGGTCGATCAGCCGTGGCGGTCGGTCAGACGCTCGTCCGACCGCATGGATCATTGGGAAATTCTGTTCAAGTAGGTCATCACCCGTTGTGACCTTGGCCTTCGCACCAAACCTCTTTGCCAAGTCAAGTGCTGCCTTTTCCAGATCGGCCGGGCCCATATCGGACGCTGGCGTGTTGATCAGGTTGCGGGTCAGCGCTTCTGCTTCAGCAATCGTGGTCAGGCGCATGGCGTCGATTCCGTCCGGGGCGATCAGTTCTGCCTTCGCCGCTTGGACGCTGGCATAGCGATCAAAGCGGTAGCCCGCCAAAAGCCAACCTAGCACAGCTTCGTCCAGTTCAGGACCTTCAAGGTCTGTCACTAGGCGGTAGGTTCCTTTCGGCAATTTGCCCCGCGCTGCAGCAAGCAGAAAACGACCCCGTCTTTGGTCCTGCGCATCGCCCATCCCCGCTACCGCGAGCGCGATCTGGCCATCGGAATCCGGAACGGTAACGGACTCTCCTGCCTTTGCGGTGAATCCGGTGGCCTGAAGCCAGGCCGCCTGTGCTCCGGTCAACTGAGACTCGAGTTTCTCCACCTGGTCTTTTGAGACGATGTGGAGCGGAATATTCGAAGAAGTCTCCTTGGCAAATGTCAGCGTCATGCGATCCTCGAGCAAAGGCTTTCGCCGCAAGACTATTCGCATTAGCGCTGCCTGCAAGGGTCAACCCGAAAGACCTTGTATGTCCCAAACGGCCATCAACGAAGATTCTCCGACCCGGCCCAATCGCGCAACCGTGGCCGCGAAAGCCGCATCGTCATTGCGCCCGCTCAGATCGGCCACGTCTTCGGCGACTCTGGCCACAATCTGCATCCCGATCTGATCGGCAAGCGAGCGAACCAAACGGGCGGCGCGCCGCACGCCTTCGATCTGGCCTGCGGCATAGACCCGACCCAGTTTCGCCAATTGCACGGCGAGTTCTTCCATCGTCGTGGATATGAAAATTTCGGCTGCGGTTGGCCCCAGCCGATTGTAAAGTTCGGTCAGCTGAGCATTGTTCAGCCGCACCTTTTCAACAGGTGTCAGTTTCCCCTGCACGATCATCACCCCGAATTGCGTTTGCCCCCTCAGGCACACTCAGGATCGTCGACGTGACTCAAGAAAGAGTTGAAGCCGATGTTGGAAATGGCTCGAAACCGTCTCAAATGCCGACTAGATAGGGAACGAACAACCAAGGATCGGGACAGTCATGGATTACGCCAAGGCGCTGCCATCATACCTGGTGCAACGCTACCATGGCTGGAAAGCCACCACCTACAGCGAAAACAAGGCGTGGTATCGTCGCCTTGCGGAAGACGGCCAGCGCCCTCGTGCAATGGTCATCAGCTGTTGCGACAGTCGGGTTCATGTGACGTCGATCTTCGGGGCGGATCAGGGTGAATTCTTCATCCATCGCAACATCGCCAATCTCGTGCCGCCCTACGAACCGGATGGAGAGCCGCACGGAACCTCGGCGGCCGTTGAATATGCCGTGACGGCGCTGAAAGTGGCTCATGTCATCGTATTGGGTCATTCGAACTGCGGTGGCGTCAATGGGTGTCACGCGATGTGTTCCGGTCAGGCCCCGGAACTGGAAGAGAAATCGAGCTTTGTCGGTCGTTGGATGGATATCCTTCGCCCCGGATATGAGCGGGTCGTGGCGATCCCCAACGCGGCCGACCAGTTGCGTGCCTTGGAAAAAGAGGCTGTGCTGATTTCGCTTGAGAACCTGATGACATTCCCCTTCGTGCAAGAGGCCGTCAAGGAAGAGCGGATGACGTTACATGGCCTTTGGACCGATGTCGGCGAAGGCGGGCTGGCGCAGTATGATCCGAGTAGCGGAACATTCGAGCCGATTTAAGGGACTTTCACGCCTCGGGCGCTGTCAACGCCCGATCGAGATGTGTGTAACCGCCATCAACGAAAAGCCACTGGCCGGTGGTGTGGCCAGCCCTGTCAGACAGCAGAAAGAGCACGGTCGCGGCGATCTCTGATGGCTCGGTCATCCGCTGACCCAATGGGATACTGCTGACAATTTTCGCCAGTTGCGCTTGGGGATCGTCGAACGTCTCAAGATACTTTCGATAATGCGGCGTCATCACTTCAGCTGGAATCACCGCGTTGACGCGGACTCCATACGCGGCCAGGGCCACCGCCCATTCCCGCGTCAGCGCCAATTGTGCGCCCTTGGCTGCGACATATCCCGACGTTTTGCCCTGCCCGGTGACGGCCGTTTTCGACGAGATGTTGACGATTGCACCCCGCCGCGCTTTCAGTTCCGGCAAGCACATATGGGCCATCGTGAAGTAGTGAACCAGATTTCCGGTCAACGAGGCGCTGAACTTTTCTGGCCCCGCTTCTAGCCCAATCCCGTCGTTGTGACCGGCGTTATTTACCAACCCGTCAATCCGGCCTCGGCGATCAAGCACTTGGCGGACAGCATCGGCGCAGGCATCGTTGTCCGAGAGATCGAGGCCGATCCAGTCACATTCGGATTTGAGCCGCTTCAGTTCAGAAAGCATATTCGGAGGCGGCGCGTCGCGGTCGAGAACGACCGGGATAGCGCCTTCGCTCGACAACCCCTCGACAATCGCAGCACCGATGCCAGACGACCCGCCGGTCACGATCACCACTTTGCCGTCAAGCCCAAGGTCCATCTCTGCCCCCCATCAAGATGGCAGTAAGGTTAAGAGACTGACGTCGAACCGTCCATTGGTTCAGAGCAGGTACTTCGCGAATTCCTTGACTACCGTGCTGTAAACCTGCCGCTTGAATGGCACGATGTTGCTGACAAGCTCTCTCGGATCGAGCCAGCGCCATTGCGAAAACTCGGGATGCTCGGTTTCGATCCGTATCTGGTCATCCGTTCCCAGAAAGCGCATCAGGAACCAGCGTTGCTGTTGGCCGCAATAGCGACCCTTCCAGATTTTTCCTACCAGATCATCTGGCAACTCGTAGCGGATCCAATCGAGGGTCTCGGCTTCGATGCGCACCAGTTCGGCGGGCACGCCGGTTTCTTCCCACAGTTCCCGAAGTGCCGCATCGCGGGCATCCTCGCCGGGGTCAATGCCGCCTTGGGGCATTTGCCAAGCGGTGGCCGCAGTGTCGATCCGCTGGCCAACAAAAACCTTCCCTTCCGCATTGACCAGCATTACGCCGACGCAGGGACGGTAGGGCAGCTTCTGGATTTCCTCGGGCTTCATCAGATGAAACGGGCCGGCGCGCTGCACCGGTCCTGTCACGCTACTTTGGCTCGATCGCCGCGAGACCCTTGAGGATGTCGACGGCATAGGCCAGTTGATAATCGTCTTCGCGCAGTTTGGCAGCTTTTTCGGCAGCTTCTTGTTCTGCGATGATTTGGTTGCGCTCATCCTCAGTCAGGCTGTCGTTCGACAGGCTGCCGCGCAGATCTGCTTCTGTCCGGCTAAATCGCGAATCCGTTGTCGGCGGTTCTTCCTCGGTCACGGGCTTGCGGGGTGGCTGCTGAACGACGATGTCCGGGGAAACGCCCAGCGCCTGAATCGATCGACCGGACGGCGTATAATACCGCGCGGTGGTCAGGCGCATCGCGCCATTTGACCGAAGCGGCATTACCGTTTGAACTGATCCCTTGCCGAAACTCTTGGTTCCGACAACGATTGCGCGGCGGTGATCCTGAAGGGCACCGGCGACGATTTCAGAGGCCGAAGCGGAGCCGCCATTGATCAGAACGACGACCGGCTTGCCGAGTGCAAGGTCGCCTGGTTCCGCATTGTAGCGTTCGCTGTCCTGCACATTTCGTCCCCGGGTCGAGACGATCTCGCCTTTTTCCAGGAAGGCATCCGACACCTTGATCGCCTGGGTCAGAAGTCCGCCAGGGTTGTTGCGCAGATCCAGTACGAATCCGTCAACATTGTGCATTCCACCCAGTTCCTCGATCGACTTCTCCAGCCCTTCAGCAAGATTGGGGTAAGTCTGGTCGTTGAAGGTTGAAACCCGCATGACGACGGTATGCCCTTCGGAACGGGTCTTCACGGCGGTCAACTTGATGGTGTCGCGAATGATCGACACGTCAAAGGGTTCGTCGGTGCCTTCGCGCACGATCG
>JBBKVT010000074.1:0-4530 GCA_037968535.1 Paracoccaceae bacterium | reverse complement strand
GCCCCTCGACCCGAAGGCGCCTCGTCGATCGCGGCAGCGCCTACTTTCGCCTGTCCGCATTGCCTGAGCGGAACATTCCTGCAACCAGGCGAAAAACACGCTCAACACCAACGACAGCCCGATATGCATTCTCAGAAATCATCATGGAAACTCCGAAAGATTGCTTGGGGAAATGGTCGTTCATCAAATTATCTCCTTTTGAGATTCGACAACAGGTTGACGCGTCTTCTTAGCTTCCGATGGACATCTCGTACAAATGATGATTTCTGTTTCAATAGATAAGATATGCTAATGTATATGTGTTCATAGGCTCTCTATGCGGCGGCTACCACCTTTAAAATCACTGCAAGCCTTTGAGGCTGCTGCCAGATGGTTGAGTTTTACTAAAGCTGCAGAAGAGCTTTTCGTGACCCCGGCCGCGATCAGTCAGCAGGTCAAGCAGTTAGAGACTTATCTCGGCACTGCACTATTCCATCGCTTGACAAGGGCGGTTCAGCTGACCCCGGCTGCGAAAACCGTTTTGCCGCTGGTGACCGAAGGCTTCGACAGTCTTTGCGAAGCTGTCGAGCGCTTGGCTCGAGAGGAGGAGTCGGGCCTCTTGACGGTCAGTAGTGTCCCGACCTTTGCGATCAAATGGTTGCTTAGACGTCTGCCCGATTTCTCCAGCAGGTACCCTGACATCGATGTACGCTTGGACGCTTCTCTGGAGCTTAGGGACTTTGATCGCGATGGAATTGATGTCAGCATTCGCCTGGGTATGGGTGACTACCCGGCGCTGCACGTCACCCGCATATTAGACGAAGAAGTCAGTCCGGTCTGTAGCCCGAAACTCCTGGTTGGTGCGACACCCCTGCGCGTCCCTGAGGATCTGAAGAACCAACGTCTGATCCATGTCGACTGGGGCAGGTTGACGATAGGATTGCCAGATTGGCAAATGTGGACAAAAGCTGCAGACGTTGATGGTGTCGATGTGGGCCATGGGCCTCGTTTTACCGTTGAAAATATGGCCATCGAAGCAGCGATCAATGGGGACGGAGTAGCCCTGATCAGTCACTCTGCCGTCGTAGAGGATCTGAAGGCCGGTCGATTGGTCAGGCCATTTGATCTCGTCCTGGAGACGGATTTTTCCTATTGGCTTGTCTGTCCCCATGAGCACATGCGCCGTGCAAAAGTGAGTGTCTTTTGCGAATGGCTTTTGGCAGAGGCAGCGAGAGACAAGATGGCTAATTCACGAAGATATTAGGGCTCTGTCGCAAAATTTCGACGACCAATCAGTTTCCGACACTTAGACATGATTATACAGCGAGCTTCGCGAATTGCAGAAATATCGAGCTGTGGCAGAAGTTCTGGAAGCTCCGTCGTGTCGCCAATTCTTTCCAGCGTCAGATCGCGTAGAGAAACTCGCCGCTGATAAGGTCGAGCCCAATGTGCAGTTTGCGGCAGTAGCGGCGTTTTCTTCTGGTCCGGTGCTTTTCTTCGAGCCATTTGCCGGCACCCGAGACTTTCCGCCACGTGCTGTCCACTACCAGATTCACAGGATCATCGGCTGGCGGTTGTTTCCTGATGCCTGTCATCAATCCTTTGTGTCGGCGCGATCAGGTCGAGAAACATGGCGCGGCAGCTGAACTGTAGCGACGACATGGATCAAGGCTCAAAACAGGAAGCGACCGGTTACTCGCACCTGCACCCCTTGCGGCTAACAGCATGGTGTGAGCAGTTTGCCGTATTGCCGCCAAAGCCCTCGAAAGTGGAAGAGAACTAACGTGACGACCGCGACCCGTTCTGGAACCCATTTGACCGTGTTGGCGGTTCTGGGGTTCACACATCTGTTGAACGATCTGATGCAATCGCTGATCCCGGCGGCTTATCCGATCCTGAAAGACGCCTTTGCGCTGGATTTCGTTCAGATTGGCATGATCACCCTGACATTCCAGATTGCCGGGGCCATGCTGCAACCGGTGATCGGCATGGTGACCGACCGACATCCCGCTCCCTATTCACCGGTGGTGGGAATGATGTTCACCCTTTCCGGGCTGGTCAGCCTGGCCTTCGCCAACAGCTATTCGATGATCCTGGTGTCGGTGGCGCTGATTGGCATCGGCTCGTCGATCTTTCACCCCGAGGCGACGCGTATGGCACGCTATGCCGCCGGAGGCCGGCAGGGGCTGGCTCAGGGTATCTTTCAGGTCGGCGGACAGGCGGGCGGGGCGCTGGGGCCGGTTTTTGCCGCGATGATCGTCGTGCCTTGGGGGCAGCCGAGCCTTGCCTGGTTTGCGGTTAGCGCACTTTTGGCCATGATGCTGTTGGCATGGATCGGCAGCAAGCAGCGCCAGTTGAGCACTGCATTTGCGGCGATGCGGGCGGGCCGTAAGGGGGGCGATGAGACGGCCAGGCACGCGCCGCTGACCATCGGCATCGGTCTTGTCGTCCTGAGCTTGCTGTTGTTCACCAAGAGTGCCTATAGCGAGAGTTTCCGGTCCTTCTACACCTTCTATTTGATCGAGCGGTTCGGCCTTTCGATCCCCGCGTCGCAGATGATGCTCTTTATCTTCCTGCTGGCTGCTGCGGTTGGAGTATTGATCGGCGGGATCGTCGGCGACCGGATTGGTCGTTACCGGATCATCTGGATCTCGGTGCTGGGGCCGCTGCCCCTGACGCTTGTCCTTCCCTACGCAGATCTGTTCTGGACCGGCATGCTGACGATCATGATCAATCTGATCATGGCCAGCGCCTTCGCCTCGATCCTGATCTATGCAATAGAGCTTCTGCCCAATCGGATCGGGTTAATCGGAGGGTTGTTCTACGGGCTGACCTTCGGGCTTGGCGGTGTCGCTGCGGCGGTTCTCGGCTTTCTGGCTGACAGCTATGGCGTCGAGTCGGTCTATCGAATCTGCTCTTTCCTGCCGCTTGCGGGGGTGTTGGCCTGGTTCTTGCCCCTGATCGACGAGGGCGTGGGAAAGTGATCCTAGAGGCTCCATGCAAAGCACATCGGCTCTTCGCGAGATTCTGAATCCATTCATCCAGAAGTGTCCATCATCGGGGATGGGCTTGGCTTGGTATGGATCGTCAGGGTTGAAACCGCGATCAGATCGATAATTTGTCCTGTCGCTACAGAATGCACGCCGTGTTCCAGGCTTTCCTTCCGACATCGTCGTGCACGGGAACTCTGGGGTAGGTTCCTCAATTGTTCAGCTGCTGCTCACATGGCCTGGAAGTCGGTCTGATCGCGCAACAGGGCATGCAGGATGATAGCGAGCCGCCACGCCAGAGCGACGCGAGCTTTGCGCATCGTGTAACGTGCTCCGATCGCGAGCGCCATGACTTGAGATTCAGCGACCGCGCCACGCCCCGCACGATCTTTCACTCAGCTGATACTGGGGTTCGCGTCATGTTCGACAGTGTCGGGGTTATCTTCTCCAGCACCAACGAGAAGAAGAGAAACCTACAATCACACCTAGGTCAGACCGAGTGTCATCTATCCTTGCGAAACCGGGGCCGTCCACACATGCCAGCACCGTCCGCTACCCTCGTCTCATCATCGGACGACTTTTTTGGCGCTCACGGAAGAATACGAACAGCCCTGAACCCAGGATGAGAAGAATACCGACTGCGATTGTCGGGCCGGGAAGGTCCCCCCACAGCAACCATCCCCAAAAGACCGCCAAGGGAAGCCCGATGTATTCATAGGGTGCAATTATTGCCGCGGAAGCTGACCTGTACGCTTGAGACAAGGCGTATCCGACGATCGCGGAATTCATTCCCAGCCCAATCAGGAAGTACCAGTCAGATCCATGAGGCCGCACCCAGGCTCGCAGAAGAAACACTGCGCTTTGATTGGTCAGTCCTTCTGCAAAGTGACCGTCGCCCGCAATGACGTAAAAACCTAGGCTGACAAAGATAAACATACTTTGGATGTAAACTGACAAAGCAGAGGCCTTGGTGACCATACCCAGTTTTCGGGTCATGATTTGGTTCAACGCGTAAGTAATCGCAGATAGGACCGGCAGCATCAGGATGAGGCGGCTCACTTCACTCTCACTCGATGATTGCCATGGACGCATCATAATGATGACGCCGACAAAACCGACGAATACAGCGCCAAGGCGTAATGGGCCGACCTTTTCCCCGAGCAGAGGGATCGAAAACAGCGTGATCATGAGGGGCGCGACAAAGAATAGCGCCGTGGCATCGGCAAGGGGTATGACGGAGAGTGCGGTGAAGTAGGTCATGTTTGAAATGACGATCAGCAGACCTCGCAAAATGTGCAGCAATGGCGTCCTCGTCCGGAGGATTTTAAACCCACCTTCGAATTGGACCAACAACAGGCTGAAACAGATCCCGATCGCGGACCGAATGAACACCATCTGGTGGAGCGGAAAATCACCAGACAATTGCTTGATGAGCATGTCATTGACTGAAATTGCCAGCATCCCAACCAGGATGAATGCTATTCCTACCGTCGCCTTGTCCGAACCATTGATCGATTGTTCTGTCATTGGCTGCTCCAAGGCTTATTGACGGCTGGCCCGA
>JBBKVT010000073.1:0-4348 GCA_037968535.1 Paracoccaceae bacterium | reverse complement strand
ACAGCCTTCAGATGCGTCCACAGGGCATCGGCATCGTGGTGAGGTTCGGTATAGAACTCCCAGCCAAGCTCGTTGGTATAGCCGGTCCGGGTAATCACCACCTCTTGCCCGCCGAAGTTCACACGGGCGACGGCGAAATATGTGAACTTCTCTGGCAGGCCATCGGCACTCGCGGCCTCAAGAATTTTCAACGCGTTCGGCCCCTGAATCTGGCTGACGAAGACATCAGGGTCGGAAATTGTCACATCCATTCCTGCCGCATGGGCGCGCGCCCAACTGTAGAAATCGCCATCGGCCTGAGCGTACCAAAATCGGTCTTCTTCCAATCTCAGCAGGATTCCATCGACCAGCAATCCGCCGTCCTCGTAGCACGCCAGCCCATAGCCACAGCGCCCGACCTTCACCTTGGTCATGTCCTTGGTGAAAAGCTTGTCGAGCAGGCGCTCGGCGTCCGGGCCGCGGAACTCCAACGGATATTCGCCGGTGTGCAACAGGGCGGCTTCGCGGCGAAGTCGCCAATACCCATCCTCGGTCGAATGATCGTCAAAGCACACCGCCATCAGGCGACGGTTGTAGACACAGTAATGCGCTCCTTTGGGGCGCTCGTGTTCGTGGTATGGATGGCGGCTGATCGAATAGTCCCATCCGGCACCCGCCAAATCGGTTACGACACTTCTGGTTTTTCCGTCACCTGAGCGCATTTTGTGTCCCCGCACTAAGCGAATGGAGCGATTTCGACCCATTTCGCAGTTTAGAATTAGTTTATCGTTGTGTGTTGGTACGGCCTTTGCGGCGCCTATTGTCACTTAGCAGGCCAACAATGAACACAGAAATCATTTGATCTTCACCAACACTTTAGGAAAACTAAAGTATGCCAGACTGGATGCCATCGCTGAATTCATTGCGCGCCCTAGAGGCCGTTGCCCGACATCTAAGTTATCAGCGCGCGGCAGAAGAGCTTCACGTCACGCCCGCAGCCGTCAAGCAGCTGGTCGTCAAGCTTGAGACCGTGTTGGGCAGGAAGCTTGTGAAGCGACAGGGTCGGGGCATCGCTCTGACAGAGGTGGCCATGTTCGGCGCGAATGATCTTGGCATCGCCATGCGCCATATGACGGATGCGGTTCAAAAGATGCGGGTGCACGAAGAAAACAAGCGATTGATCATCACCGTCGAAGCATCGTTTGCAACGACATGGCTTGTGCCGAGGCTCGAAGATTTCCGGTCCCGTTATCCGGGCATCAATGTTCTTATCGACAGCTCTCAGAGAATAGTCGATCTGGCCCATTCCGAAGTCGATATCGCAATCCGCTATGGCGTGAAGAGTGACGAGAACCTGATTGTGCAGCGGCTTTTTGACGACCTGGTCTATCCCGCGTGCAGTCCGTCGCTCGCTGCAGGACCTCCGCCATTGACCGCAATAGAGCAGCTTGCACAAACGCCGCTCATCCACTGGGACATGTCGCAACTTCCGTGGGCCAACGCAACCAGACGCTGGTTTGACTGGGGCGAGTGGGTGAAACATTTCGGCATAAAAGGCGTGGATGTAAGCAAAGGTTTGCGATTCAGCGACTATGGTCTGGCAGTACAGGCGGCGACCTCGGGGCAGGGGGTGATCTTGGCAAGCTGGCCGATCTTGAAAGATCCCCTGGACGCCGGGTTGTTAGTTCAACTTTTTCCAGACAGCGTTCGGTCCACTGATATTGGCTATGATCTCGTGACCACAAATGAAGCATGCAAACGGCCCGCAGTGACCGCCTTTACCGAATGGCTCCTAGGGATTGCAAGGTGAGCCTAGGGTGTCATTTGAAAGCTCCGGTTGGGCTTTTGGAACCTTTGCGTATCATCGAATTTTTGGCTGGAATAGGTACCATGTCCGCGTCGTGCAATAGTCTGTCTTGTCAGTTTGGCCGCAGCGTTGCCGCTCGGGGAAGTTGGCAGTTTGAGATCCTGGCTACCGTTCGACAGAGTTTTGAAGTGTAGTTATTCAGGCCGGTCGTGTTTAAAACTACCAGACGCCCCAATTGCACCGACAATCGCCGCAACTCGACCATCTCCCTCGACCGCCCACCGTGCTTGGGTGTGAAAAGCCAGACCCTCAGGCCTGCAACTCGGTCGCCAGATCCTCGATGAAGGCATATGAATGAGTGTTGATATCTCCACTCCAGCGCCAGATCGCGAGAAATCCATCAGAGCCGGTTCGGAACGCATGCGGCATCAGACTGGGGTGGTGGATCATTTCACCCGCCCCCCGCATCCGGATATCATCTCCGGCTGTCCACAGTGCCTGCCCCGCAACAATGGCATAGGTCTCGTCGGCATCATGAAGATGCAGCGGGTAATAGCTGTCCGGCCGCATATAGACCAACCCCAGCCTCACATCCGGCGCTGGGATCGGTCCCTCCGGCCCCATCAGTGTGGCCACGCTGATCATCGCGGCAATACTCTCTTCTGTACTCTCTTCGACAGGGTTTGATCCCCAAGGCAGTAGATTTTGTGCTTTAAGAACCGAGCGTGCTGTCGGGTGGTCGCTGTCAGCCAGAACCGAACGAATGCCCGCATCAAGAAGACACGGCGGCGCCATATCAAAGGCTACGGGCGATGGGGTCACCATGAGGGTCCTTGCCGTATGAGGCCCCTGCGGATCAGCCTCGGCCTCGTAGACCCCGGAGATTGTCTGCAGCATGGCTTGAAAAAGATTGTCCTGGACCATGGCAAAAACTCCAAAAAACGCGCCAATCTAGGTCCATTACCGTTCTTCAATCTGCGAGGAACGCGACCGTTCCACGTCGCATTCATGCTGTCGCAATGCACAAGGATCCGCCCGGTCAGCCTCTATCTCTTTGGGTTTGGCGAGCAGGTCAGAAAGGGCGACTTCGAAAAGAGACTTTCTCGATCGAGACAACCATGAATATAATGCCAGTATTGCGATCGGGCTTACCGTGACGGCCAGCGGGTTTCGCCCTGTGGTCCGCCAGGAAGACGTGGTGCCTTTCCCCGGGCCCAATGAAAGTCGTAAAGACAGCCCGTGATCATGAGCTCAAGAATCTCCGTTTCAGGTTGTTGCAGGCAATGTGCCGCGAGCCGCTTTGCTGAAACGGGCACTGCGTAAGCCAATGTGGCGGCAACTCGTTCAGTCCCGAGCGTGGCGGTCAAGCAGACATATTGCTTTTTGGATTGGCCCATGGTGCCTTTTCACATGAAATCATGTCCAAGTGACGCCGCAGCTATGGCAATAGGCGAACAAAATTCGGGTCATTGTTCGGCAAGATCGATTGGTCGAGACGGCGCGCGATGCAATTTCTCTCGGCCTGCCAAACTTGACAGGACCGTTGTATCGGCACCATCCTGCATACAACTGAAGAGAGAATGGGAAGACAATTGCCCACATTCGACAGCGAAAAAGCCGCCGTGCTCCGATAGCATGGGCAGGGAGCATCCCGACTCCAGCAGCGCCGCCAAGGTGAGCGCTTACTCAGTCTGCCGGGGCAACTGCCCTTGGGGGGTGTACTGGTCCACCGCATCAGGCAAGTCGCGCAAGAGACGTGACAGCAACTCGTCTCGCGACAGACCTGTATGTTCGGTCAGCTCGTCGAGCGTTTCGGAACCCAGAGCCTGTTCAAGGTCGCGAGGTGTAACGTTCCTGTTCGGCCCCGTTCCCACCCAAGAATCCACTGTCTCGGCATGGCCGTTCTGCCGAAAGCGGTCGGACAGTTCTGAAAGTCCGCCTCCAAGAAGCTTGTCGGGTCCTGCACTGCCTAAAAACTTGCCGAGGAGACCTTCGAGACCCGACGCTTGTTCCGGGCTGCGTCTCGAAGGATCGCCCAAGTTTCCGCCTGTAGTGCCCGTGCCACCGCGGTTCGCGAGCATCTCCGATATCTTGTCCCGGTTTTGGTAGCCTGCCACGGCCAGAAGGCCGAGGAGGGCGGTCATGGAGGGGAATCCGCCGCGTGCCATGATGAAGTTCCTTTCTGTAAAAGGCCTTTTGGCCCATGGATTGAAGATGTCGTCAGATGTTGCGACGACGCGAGATGGCACCCCAGATCAGGAGCACAATGACGGCACCGACGATGGCGCCCAAAAGTCCCGCGCCCTCCCCAGCGCGATACCATCCCAAAGCCTGTCCAAGCCAAGTGGCGAGAAAAGCTCCTACGATGCCGAGAATGGTGGTCAGGATGAAGCCCGACGGCTCGTTACGGCCAGGTGTGATGAACTTCGCGATGATGCCGGCGACGAAGCCGATGATGATGGTCCAGACAAATCCCATGGTGTTTCCTTAATCAGTTTAATTGAGGGGTGTGGCCACCCGATTGGCATCACCAAGCTGACGGGCGAGTTCGGCGGCATTGGT
>JBBKVT010000072.1:0-4416 GCA_037968535.1 Paracoccaceae bacterium | reverse complement strand
AGACCCTCGGTTGTACAGGATTGGATTTAAGCCGTTTCCGGATGATGAAGCTAACCTCAGCTGACATTGCAAATGTCATTCCAAGTTGGTTAAGTTTGGCCGCATGACCAATCGCAGATCATCACCCAATTCGGGCCGGGCAGCCGACCCGTCGGTCCGCGATCGGTCGCGTTTACCGATTGTCGGGATCGGTGCGTCGGCAGGCGGGATTGAGGCGCTCGGAAACCTCTTCGACGCGATGCCCGCGGACAGTGGGATGGCGTTCGTTATCGTTCTGCATCTGGACCCTACCAGGGAAAGCCAGCTCGCGGCGATCCTTTCTCAGCACACCGACATGCCGGTGCTTGAAATCGTGGATGGGATGACGATCGAGGCAAACCATGTCTATGTGATTGCGCCCAATAGCTACCTTAGGGTCGCCGGGAATACCTGCCATCTATCCGAGCCGGACGAGCCGCGTGGACACCGGTTTCCGGTTGATGAATTGTTCTGGTCGCTTGCCGATGATCAGCAGGAACGCGCGATCTGTGTCGTGCTGTCCGGCACCGGCCATAATGGCACAGAGGGGCTGAAGAAGGTCAGGGCGGCAGGGGGCTGCGCCATAGCGCAGGACCCGGACACAGCGAAATTCGACGGCATGCCCCATAGCGCGATATCGGCAGGTCTGGTGGACCGGGTGCTTGCGCCGGACCGCATACCCGAATTTCTGATCGAGTACGTTAGCCAAGGTTATCTTGCCGATCCGCTGCCGAGCGATGCGGGAAACGATGACGAGCCGTCGTCGATTGATCCCATTCTGTCGGTTCTGCGGGCGCGGTCGAACCACGATTTCCGAAACTACAAGCCAAGCACGCTGTCACGACGCATCAATCGGCGCATGGGGTTGATCGCCTCCGAGTCGACCGATGACTATCTGAGGATGCTGCGTGACAATCCCGCAGAAATTTCCGCGCTGACCCGCGATCTGATGATCAGTGTGACCGGGTTCTTTCGTGATCCCGATGCCTGGACGGCGCTGAACGAGTTGGTAATCCGCCCGCTGGTGGCAGAACGTGAAGACCGATCGCCGATCCGGTTTTGGGTTCCGGCTTGCTCAACCGGGGAAGAGGCCTATTCGCTGGGAATGCTGGTGCTCGACGCTGCGGAGGCCGCCGGAAAACAATTCGACCTGAAGATTTTCGCGACCGACAGCCAGGAATGCAACCTGAACACCGCGCGCAGCGGCATCTATCCGGCGGCAGCCTCGAAGGCGATCCCCGACCGGCGTCTGCATCGATACTTCGACTGGCTGGACGGCACGATCGAGATCCGCAAGGAACTCCGCGAACAGGTGGTCTTTTCACCGCACAATGTGTTACGCGATCCGCCGTTTTCCCGAATCGATCTGGTGACCTGCCGCAATCTGCTGATTTATCTGCAACCTGAAGCGCAAAAGCACGTGATGGGCCTGTGTCATTTCGCCATCCGTGACGGCGGACATCTGTTTTTGGGCAATGCCGAGACGGTCGGCCGCCGCAGCGATCTGTTCTCGACGGTGTCGGCTAAGTCCCGCATCTATCGCCGGGTCGGCCCGACCCGACATGACATCGTCAATTTTTCCCGGTTTGCCGGCAAAGCGGATCAGAAGGCGGACCCGAGCGCCGCCGCACCAGCTATTCCGATCCCGCCGCAGGGCGGTTATACCGAACTCGCGCACCGGGCGCTGCTGGCGCGGCATGCCCCGGCCTCGATCCTGGTCGATTAGAACGGGCGCGTGCTTTATTATCACGGCGCGACCAGCCCGTTTCTCGACACCCCATCGGGTGAGCCGACACGCGATGTTCTGGCGATGGCCCGGGACGGGGTCCGGGCGAAGCTGCGCATCGCCTTGCGCGAAACGTCCCAGAGCGGAGAGGAAACCGAATTCACCGTCCGCCTGATGCACGACGGCGAGCAACAAAGCTTTACCGTCACGGTCACGCCGGTCAAGGCATCGGCAGATGTTGCGCATCGGCTGATCAGCTTCGCCATGCGGCATGAAGCGGCAATTCCGGCTGGACCCCTGTCCGGCAAAGAGGCAAGCCAGAACGAGCAGATGCTGGAGGAGGAGTTGCGCGCCACCCGCGCCGAACTGAACAGCACCACCGAACAGATGGAGAGCGTCAACGAAGAGCTGATAGCCTATAACGAGGAAGCCACCTCGATGAACGAGGAGCTTCAATCCACCAACGAGGAACTGGAGACCTCGAAGGAAGAGCTGCAATCCTTCAATGAGGAGTTGCATTCGGTCAACAACCAACTCCAGCACAAGGTGCAGGAACTGGACGAGGCGACGAACAACCTCGAGAATCTACTGAGCGGAACCAGTATTGCGACGCTGTTTCTGGACACCGATCTTTCTATCAAGTGGTTCTCTCCGGCAAGCCGCACGCTGCTGGAGCTTGTCTCGACCGACATCGGTCGCCCGCTCGGCCACTTCGCCCTCAAGATTGCCGATGACGCTCTGCTGCGCGATGCAAAGACAGTTCTGGACAAGTTGTCGACCATCGAGGCCGAAGTGCCGGACGAGGCCGACAACTGGTATCTGCGGCGAGTGCAACCCTACCGGACGCGCGACAACCGGATTGACGGCGTCGTCATCACCTTCACCGATATCACGCCACGCAAGCGCGCCACCGACGCCTTGAACGAGGCACGTGTTTATGCCGAAGCCATAGTCGCCACGATCCGCCAGCCGCTGCTGGTCCTGACGTCCGATCTGCTGGTGGCAACGGCCAACGCGATGTTCTACGAAACGTTCGCGACCAATAGAAATGACACTGAAGGCAAACGCGTTTACGACCTTGGCAACGGCCAATGGAACATACCCGATCTGCGCCGCCTTCTCGAAGAAATTCTTCCTGAAAAGGAAGAGTTCAACGATCTCAGGGTCGACCACGAATTTGAGTCACTGGGACGCCGAACGATGCTGCTCAATGCCCGGCGGCTCATTCAAAGCGGCAATCGCCCAGAGCTCATTTTGTTGGCGATCGAGGATGCGACGGCCCAGACCGATGCGGATGCGCATCGTGATCTGCTGATTGGCGAGCTGAGTCACCGGGTCAAGAACACGCTTGCGACCGTCCAGTCGCTGGCGTCCCGCACCCTGCGGCAAGTAGATACGATGGAAGGCTTCAAGACGGCATTCGAGGGACGTCTGCATGCCTTGGCGCGGGCGCACGACTTGCTGGTCGAAGAAAACTGGAAGGGCGCTGTTCTGAACCGTCTCGCACACCGGGCGCTAGAGCCGTATTTCGAGGCAGACACAGATCGGATCACGATAGACGGCCCCGCCCTGCGCCTTGCCCCCCAGACCGGGACTGCCCTTGTCATGATCTTCCATGAACTTGCGACGAACGCCGCAAAATACGGCGGCTTGTCGACACCGGAGGGCTCGCTGGCACTACGCTGGCGTGTCGGGGATGGCAAAGAGAACGAATGGGTCTACATCGACTGGACCGAAAAGTGCAAACACAAGATCGAACCACCCGCACGCTCGGGATTCGGCAGTCGGTTGATTGGAAGCAGCGTCTCACACGACCTCCAGGGCAGCGCCTATCTGGATTATCGCGACACCGGATTGCATTGTGAGATCAAGTTCCCGGTGAAACTCCTTGCCGACAATCAGCGCTTTCAGGATCGTGCTGATGGCTGACACAAAAACCAGCCTGGCAGGAATGCGCATTCTCATCGTCGAGGACGAAGTGCTGATCGCGATGGATTTCGAGGAGATGCTACTTGATTTGCAATGCGAGCCGGTCGGACCGGCATCGACGATCGAGAAAGCAATTCAGATCATTCGAGGTGACGACGCACTTGACGGTGTGTTGCTCGACATGAACCTTCACGGCGAACCGGTGCATCCGATTGTCGAGGAACTGGTCGCCAGGGGCATCACCTTTATCCTGGTTACCGGCTACGCGCGGCGTGGTGACGACTGGCCTGCAATGCGTGATGCGCCGCGTTTGAACAAGCCGTTTGCTGCGGCGACGCTGGCGGAAGCTCTCACAAATACCTTCTTGCAGTAGAGCTAGACGGCACCACAGCGGAACTTCTGGACAGCTCATCCGTTAAACGTTCGTAACAAGTCTGCTGCCGCCGGGCCTTTGGCGACAGCTTTTTCCACGCAACAATGGCGACGGACAGGAAAACTCCGGTCGTGTTCAACCGCATCTGCGCGATAGGAGGAATGGGGTGAACTTCCGTGTAAAGCGCCACGCGGTCTGATGGCCTTGAGATCAGCGATCCTCTAGTCTCCTTTCAATGAACCTGATCAATGCGGACTGATTATATGGTTTCTGGAAGATTTCGGAACGCGGAGCTGCCTTGTTCGCTAACAGTTCTCGCATTTGACCGGTGACATAGACAATAGGAACGCCTTCGCCACGCAAGCGGACA
>JBBKVT010000071.1:0-23330 GCA_037968535.1 Paracoccaceae bacterium | reverse complement strand
CGGCGGGGCGTCAAGCAGAAATCCTTCCTTCGCACAACAGTCAGACGCGAGATCAACCGCACCGAACTTCAGTGTGGAATCGAATGGCGAACACCAGAAGGCTGGTTGAGCGCGGGCTGCCAGCCTATACTTGAGCCGCAAGGCTTGCTTCGCCATTGGAACCAAAAACAGGAGCCGAGCGTTCAGTCTCTACATCAGAGGAGACGACCATGAAAAAACTCTTGCTTGCCATTCCCCTAGTCGCACTTGTCGCAGGGTGCGAAACACAACAGCAACGAATGATCACTGGCGCCGCGACCGGCGCTGCAATTGGGGCCGCAATCAATGACGATGACCGAGCAAAAGGTGCTGCTCTTGGCGGCGCTGCGGGACTTGCCGCAGGTGCGCTGATCGGGCCGTCGAATCAACAAGGCAAGTGCCGGTATCGCAACAGCGCGGGCCAGGAATATATCGCCGCTTGTTGATTAATGTGTCGGGTCGGCTCAACTGAGACCCGCTCGGATTGTTTTTAGTTCGCACCCGAGCTTGTAAGTTTTCGACAAGCTCGGGTTGTCCCAACAGACTAGAACAATGGCCTGCGAGCAATTTCCACTTCCGAGTCGGTTTCCGCGACGATCGCCAGTTCAGCGCTGTCTGTAACCAACAAGCTTCCCTCGACCCAGCTTGCGAGTTGTCGTTCCCGCAGAATCGCCAGCGTCTTGTTTGTATGAACAAGCGACAGTCCGACGGCGTCGGCCAAGTCACGCTGTCGGTAAGGCATCGGCACAGCCTTCCCGGAATTCAATCCAAGTTGCGTCAGGCGCGTATGAATCTGCAATAACGCCCACGCGATTCGAGCGATCGCCGGTTTATGCCCGACAGTCGCAAGGGCCTCACCCAGAAAATGTTCTTCTACCGCAGCTAGCCAGGTCAACGACAAGGCGCGTTCAGGTTCTGCCTTGAAAATTTGCCAAACTTCGTTGCGGTCAAAAACGCACAAATTCATCGCGGTCGTGGACTCGACGGAATGTTTCATCTCGCCGAGGATTCCCGCCTGCATCCCGACAAAGTCGCCCGGAAAGATGAAGTTCACTACTTGCCGATCACCGTCTTCCAAAGATTTGTAGCGAAGGCCAAAGCCGCTCAGCGCGGTGAAAAGCTGGGGTGAGCTGTGCCCTTCCATCAGCAATTGGGTTCCCGCATCGACCTTGAGTTCACCGACCTTGAATTGGGTCATGAACTTTAAGGTGTCTTTGCTGAACGGCTCGAAAATGTCGCGCTTTCGCAGCGGGCATTCCGTGCAGCTGGTCTGAAATCGGTGATGCGCCTGAGTGTATGTCACAGTTTATTGCGTGAATTTTGCAATTGGTTCATTGCCGCAGTTTCCGAGAGTTAGGTGAAAATTCTACTTGGTGAGACTGGATCGAGAATATGACAACGCCACCCGTCTTTCTGATCATCGAAGCTAACTTGATCATCGCAGAAGATATCTTGGAAGCAATCAAAGAGTATGCCGCCACTGCAGTGGTGCATATCTGGAAAGAAGTCGAAGCCACAGCCGACTCGTTTGCAGGCCTCTCAAATCTTCGCGCCATTTTTTTGTCGTTAAGGACCAGGTCCGTTGTTTCGCTTGGTCTCGATCAGATTATCGCGCAACACCATCCGGCCATTATTGTGCTCAGTGGGCGAGACCGTGACAAAAACCTCGTTGATGCGGACTGGCTTTTCCTGGACCGGCCGTTCACGACCCGCGATATTCACGCCCTGTTGAAGAATCTGGGCATAGAGGCTGACAGCGAGAACACTTCATCCGGCGGCTGAACTTCTCGCCAGATCCGGCCGTACACCCGCCCGTGTTTCTATATCCTGCGCGCTTGGCGTCGTGCGGAGGCTACTCGCACGCCTACTCCCGCGCCGACAAAACACGCGCCGGACGGATGTTCAATGAACGCCACGAGAAATAAACATCAGCCAACAACGACAACATCAAACCACCGATGACGACAACGAATGCCGAAACCGGCTCGAACGAAAACTCGGTCTCCATCACGAAGTGCGACACGGCCCAGCCAGCCAGTCCACCTGCGAGGATTGCGACCAGTCCGGCCGCCAGCCCGAGTATCGCCGATCGCCACAGGAAATTCCGCAAAACCGCCGCGCGCGTTGCGCCGAGTGTTTTGAGGATTGCGGCCTCATAGGTCCGCGACCGTTCCGCCGCCGCTGCTGCCCCGATCAGGACGACAACGCCTGTAAGCAGTGTCGCTAAAGCGCCGAACGTGATTGCCGCCGCGATCCCTCGCAGCACCTCACTGACCCGGTCGATTGCGTCGCGAACCCGGATTGCGGTGATGTTCGGATAGGCATTTGCAAGATCCCTGAGGATTGCCGCTTCCGCGACCGGAGTTGCATAGATTGTCGAGATCCAGGTATGCGGCGCGCCCGACAAAGCCGAGGGGTTCATCGACAATACAAAGCCCATTCCGGCGGTTGAGAAATCGACCTCGCGGAAACTCGTGATCTCGGCGGAGATTTCCCGGCCCAGCACGTTGACGGAAATCGTGTCCCCCAGTTTCATTCCAATTTCCTCGGCCTCTTCGGCGGCAAAGCTGATCTGCGGACGCCCACTATAGTCCGGCGGCCACCACTTGCCCTCGGTGACCTTGGTCCCGTCCGGAGGATCAGCCGAATAGGTAATGCCACGATCGCCACGAACGACCCAGTGATCCCCCGCCACCTCGCGGGCCGGGCGGCCATTGATCCGGGTAATCACCCCCCGCAGCATTGGCGCGGCCTCGACCTTCGAGACGCCCGGATCGGAGTTCAATCGCTGCATGAACCCTTCCATCTGATCAGACTGGATATCGACGACGAAGTACGAAGGCGCGACCTTCGGCAGATCGCGCGCGATTGCACCGCGAAGGTTGGCGTCGATCTGTCCGACCGCCGCAAGAACCGACAGCCCAAGCCCCAACGACAGGACCACAGACACGGCATTGCCGCCCCGTCCGCCGATGGACGCCAGCGCAAGCCGCACCGCGGTCTGTCCGCGCAGAATGTGGGCCTTGGCGAAGCGGCGGGTCAGTCGCCGGACCAACCAAGCGACAGCAACCAATGCCGAAAAGGCAGAGGCGATGCCGCCCGCCGCCCAAAGCGTCAACCAGATTTCACCGGACAGCAAAGCGGCGGTCGCGACGAGAATCACAAGGATCAGGCCTGTGAGAACCAGGTATCTGGGTCCGGGCCAACCTGTCAGACCTAGCGACGCGTCGCGAAACAGCGCAGCCGCGCGGATATTTTCAGCACGCGACAACGGCCAGAGCGTGAAAAGGACGGCGGCAAGCGCGCCGTAAAGCGCCGCCTCGGCCAGCGGAGCGGGATGCAGGCCCAGCACTACCGGAACGGGCAAGCGCGCTTCGATGACGGGGGCCAGAAGCAGCGGCACCGAGGCACCAAGGAACAAGCCGATCAAGATACCAACCAGCGTCAGGAAGCCGATCTGCATCGCGTAGATTTGAAAGATCATGCGCCGCTCGGCACCAAAGGATTTTAGTGTGGCGATCACTGCGACTTTCTCGTCCAGATAGGCACGAACCGCTGCCGAGACACCAACACCGCCGACTGCAAGCCCGGCGATGCCGACAAGAATCAGGAACGTCGAAAGCCGTTCGACAAAACGCGACATGCCGGGTGCACCGTTGCGCCTGTCGCTCCAGCGAAAGCCACCACCTTCGATCACGCCCGACGCGTCATTCCGAACAGTATCAAGATCAGTGTCTTTCGGCAGGATCAACCGATAGCCGCTTTCGAAAAGCGTGCCTGGCTGCAGCAGGCCAGACGCCGCCAAATCGCGGGTCCGCACGATCGTTCTGGGTCCCAAGGTGAACCCGCCGGTCGCACTGTCCGGTTCCCGCAAAAGTGCGGCTGACAGGATGAAGTCCTGTCCACCCAATCGGAACGTGCCGCCGACCTGCAGCCCCAGACGGTCGACCAGAACCGGATCCATTACCGCGCCGGGCGTGCTGCCCTGCCCGTCCAGCGCGCGGTCCAAGTCTATGGCCGGATCAAGTCGCACCTTGCCGTAAAGCGGATAGGCGTCATCGACTGCCTTGACCTGAGTCAGTCCCCGTTGGACAGCGTCGCCCCGCCCCAAAACCGCCATCGATCGGAAATCGACGATCTCGGACACCTTAAGCGCAGTCTTGTCCATCCAGGCACGCTCGGCCGGTTCGGCGCGTCTGTAAGTCAGTTCAATTTCGGCATCACCGCCAAGAATGACCGCGCCTTCGCGGGCAAGACCGGCCTCAATGCTGCTGCGGACCGTGCCTACAGCCGCAATTGCCGCGACGCCAAGGGCGAGACACGCCAGAAACACCCGAAACCCTTTGACGCCTCCACGCATTTCGCGCCGCGCAATGCGGGCTGCGATCGCCAGACTCATTCGGCGGCGTCCCGTTTGTCATCGGCTTCCAGCAGTCCATCGCGTAGATGAAGGATCCTGTCACATCGTGCGGCCAGTTCAGGCGCGTGGGTCACCAAGACCAGGGTGGCGCCGTGTCGGTCGCGCAGATTGAACAGCAGGTCCATGATCGTCTGCCCCGTCGCGCCGTCGAGGTTCCCGGTCGGCTCATCGGCAAGCAGGATCGCAGGACGGGGCGCCGCCGCACGCGCCAACGCCACCCGCTGTTGTTCGCCACCTGAGAGTTGCGAAGGATAATGACCCAAACGATCACTCAGACCAACGGCCCGCAGCTCTGCCTCCGCCCGATCGAACGCATCAGCGGCACCAGCAAGTTCCAGCGGCGTCGCCACGTTCTCGAGCGCGGTCATTGTCGGAATAAGGTGGAAAGATTGGAACACGATGCCCATATTGCCCCTGCGGAACCGGGCGAGCGCATCTTCGTTCATCGTCGTCAGATTCTGCCCCGCTACCAGCACCATGCCGCCAGTGGCCTGTTCGAGACCGCCCAGAATCATCAGGAGCGACGATTTGCCCGACCCCGAAGGACCGACCAGCCCGACCGTTTCACCCGTTGCAATGACCAGCGAAATCCCCCGCAGGATATCGACGGAGCCGGTATTTCCGGACAGGCTGAGCCGCGCGTCTTTCAGGGAAATGATCGCCTCGGCCATCGCTTGTGTCCTTGGTCTGCGTACCATCTTTCGATATGGGGCTTTTGCCGTAGCCCGCAACCGTACAATGGCGGTGATCTTTGTCGGTTCGGTGTTAATGACCAGTTACGACGCTGTCGCGCAACCCGCCACTGTTACCGCATTCGGCGATAGTCTGGTGCAGGGTTACGGCCTGCCCGACGGACAGGGCTTCGTGCCGCAACTGCAGGCTTGGCTTGATGCACACGATGTGAACGCCACGATAGTGAACGCGGGCGTGTCGGGCGACACCACGGCGGGTGGTCTTGCACGAGTTGACTGGACGCTCACCGGGGATGTGGATGCGCTCATCGTCTCGTTTGGCGGCAATGACGTGTTGCGCGGACTTGATCCGTCGCAGGCTCGCGTCAATCTAGATGGCATTCTTGCGGCGGCGAACGATCGTGGAATCCCGGTTTTGCTCATCGGCATCGCTGCGCCGGGCAATTACGGCGCGGATTATAAATCCAGCTTTGAGGCGATCTACCCTGCGCTTGCCGAAAAATACGGCGCACTGCTTTACCCCAACTTCTTGAAAGTGCTTGCTGATCTGCCCGACAGGACCGCAGCAATTGCCCGCTATTTCCAGCCCGACCGCCTGCATCCCAACGCAGAGGGTGTTAGGCTGATTGTCGAAAGTATTGGCCCAAAGGTTGCTGACCTCGTCGAGCTTTCCCAGAACTAGGGCGTCGGTCATATCGTGTCGCAAACCGTGGCGGCACGTCAGCGCTTCGGCTCGTCATCGTAATCGTTCGTCAGAATCCTGTGACTGTCACCATCCGGATCGTCGAATTGACGGTTGCGCAATGCCCAGAAAAACCCCGCCAGCCCCAGGCCTCCGAGGATCAGCGACACCGGGATAAGGTAGATCAGGACATTCATCGGCGGGCCAGCCTGAGCGCGTTGAGTGAAACCGAGATCGAAGACAACGACATTGCCAATGCCGCCGCCAGAGGTGTTGCAAACCCCGCAAGGGCCACCGGGATCGCGATCAGATTGTAAATGGCGGCAATGGCGAAGTTTTCCTTGATCCGCCGGGTCGCCGACCGCGCCACAATGATCGCTTCGGCAATTGGCGCCAGCGAATGACCCAGCAGCACGATGTCCGACACGACCCGCGCTGCTTCCAGCGCGCTGGCAGGAGAGATCGACACATGTGCCGATGCAAGCGCCGCGGTATCGTTCAATCCGTCGCCCACCATCAAAACCTTGCGTCCCGACTTGGTCAACACCGCAATCCGTGCCGCCTTGTCGGCGGGCAGCATCTTGGCCTCCCATGCATCAATGCCCACCCGAGCAGCGATATCCGCAACTGCGGCAGGTGTGTCGCCCGACAACAGTACAATGTCCTTGCCTTGCGCATACAGTGCCGCGACAACCTCTGTCGCGCCCTCGCGTATCGTATCAACGAAGCTGAACGTCAAAGCCGGACGCCGGCCGATCCGAAGATAGGTTGCCGTCGTAAGCGCGGACTCTGCGCCGACCCATTCTGCGCGGCCCAACCGAACGACCCGACCGTTATAGCGGCCTTCGACACCCTCACCCGGCACCTCATGCAACTGGTCGATCTTGGCTGATGTGATGCCTGCCTTGGTGATCGCGGATGTCAGCGACACTGCCAACGGATGCCCCGAGCCTTGCGCCAATGCCAGCGCCAGCGCCAGATCGCCCCTTGTGAAGCGGTCAAGCCCGGTCACTTCCGGACGCCCGCGAGTCAGCGTGCCGGTCTTGTCGAAGACCACCGTATCGATCTCTGCAAGCCTTTCCAGCGCGGTCGCACTCTTGATCAGCATGCCCGCGCGAAATAGCCGGCCCGAAGCGGCGGTCGCAACGGCAGGCACTGCCAGACCCAGCGCACAGGGACAGGTGATTATCAACACCGCGACCGCGATATTCAACGACAGCCGGACATCGCCCGATGCCCAAAGCCATCCCCCGAAGGCGGCGAACGCCAGCAGATGCACGGCCGGAGCGTAGATTTGCGCCGCCTTGTCGGCCAGTGATGTGTAGCGATTCCGCGAGGTTTCGGCCATCGCCACCAAATCAGCCATCCGCCGCAGCGAGGTATCCTGTCCCGCCGCCGTAACCTGCACCAGAAGGGCGCCGGTCAGATTCACCTCTCCCGCGCTCAGCGCGGTATCCAGCCCCGCGTTGACCGGCAGGCTTTCGCCCGTCAACAACGATCTGTCGATCTCGCTGGCGCCCTCTGTCACCACCCCGTCCACGGGGACGCGCGCGCCCGGCAGCACCCGAACCAGATCGCCGACTGCAAGTTCGGCCACGGCCACCGTCTCGCCAGTTGCGCGCAAGGCACGGGAAACTTCTAGCGCCGTCAGCACCTCGGCGGCTGAACGGGCGATACTGCGGGTCCGGTGATCCAGATACCGGCCACCCAAGAGAAAGAATGTCAGCGAAAGAGCCGCGTCGAAATATGCATGTGCGCCGCCCTGCATGGTCTCGTAAACCGACATCGCCGCCGCCAGAACGATTGCGAGCGAGATCGGAACATCCATGTTCAGCCGACCGACACGCAGAGCGGCCCAGGCGTTGGAAAAGAACGGCTGTGCCGAGAACGCGATCGTCGGCAGCGCGATTGCGGCCGAAATCCAGTGGAACATTTCGCGCGTCGCTTCCGTGGCGCCAGACCACACGGCCACCGACAACAGCATGACGTTCATCATTGCGAAACCGGCCACCGCCAATCGCATCAACAGCGCTCGCCCGCGCTGGTCGGTTTCCGTCGTCCCGATCGCGCCTGCATCGAGTTCATGCGCTTCATAGCCGTGGCTCGCCAGAACCTCGATCAACTGGTCGGGGCCGACCTCGGGGTCGGTTTCGACACTGGCGCGCTTGAGCGTGAGATTGACCCGCGCGGCACGAACCCCGGGCTCGGCGACAAGCGCCCGTTCGACGCCCGAAATGCAGGCCGCGCAGTGGATTGCGGGCAGTGAAATCAGGATGTTGGCGTTTCGGATGCCACGCCCAGCAATGGCCTCGGCCGCGGGAACGGCGACACAGGCGGGACATGCCGAAATTTGCACCGCGCTCGGCATCGCTAGCCCTTCACACGAAGCACGATACGTTGCTGGAACCTGGTGCCGTCATTGGCGATTGCGATCATCCTCAGGTTCCAGTTGCCCGGTGCCAGATCAACCGGTGCAACATATGCGGTGCCGTCAAATACGAACTCGGGCGTTCGATCGTCCTTGATCTCGGTCGCGCGGCCAAGCGTTCCCGTCAGATCGGCGACGCGGACTGGCTTGGCGTCGCGATCCAGAATCGACAGCCGCAATTCAGCATTCTCGACCTTTGCCGACACATCCCAGCCTAGCGCCAGTTGTGCCTTGCGGTCCGCATCGAAGGTCTGCGATGCGACGTAGGAATTCTTGACCTCCAGACCCGGAAACGTCGCGACTGCATTATACGCGAGAACGAGGTTCACCCCGATGATGACTGCGAAGGCGGACGCCGTCACAATGAAGACCTGCCGTCCGGTAATTTCTCTTTCACTCATTGCGCACTCCCATTGAAAACGGTGTCGGTACTGGCACGTTCGCTGTTTTCCAGATCTTCGACCCATAACCGGAAAGCCGTCCGGTCCTCGGTCGCCGCCGGACTTCCGACCGGTGCCGTCACATAGACCCGCTGCAACAGGGTCTCATCGGCGGGAACCTCGACAACCAGATCGTCCCCGCCTTCGCGGCTGATGTCCAGCAGGCTGTCCGTGGTCAGCGACAGCTGGAAAGGCCGGGCCTCGCCGTTCTTGTTGCGCAGGCGCACATCGTAGGTGTTGCGGATCGATCCGTCGGACAGCGTGACGAAGGTCGGGTTGCGGACCGGGGCGACAGTCATGTCGATCTCTGGTCGGATGAACAGAGCGAAAACAAGACCGAAACCGACGAGCGACCACAAGACTGTATAAAGAATTGTGCGCGGACGCAGTATATGCTTCCAGATCGGTTTTGGTGGTTGCCCGGCCCGTTCGGCCGTCTCGTCGGTCAGTGCCATGTAGTCGATGAGTCCGCGCGGTTTCCCGATCTTGTCCATCACATCGTCACAAGCGTCGATGCAAAGCGCGCAGGTGATGCATTCCAGCTGCTGGCCTTCCCGGATGTCGATGCCGACCGGGCAGACGTTGACACAGGCCATGCAGTCGATGCAGTCGCCCAGTTTGTCGGCATCTTCGGCCTTGCGATGTTTGCCTCGCGGCTCGCCGCGCCAACTTCGGTAAGCGACAGTCAGCGTATCCTCGTCGATCATTGCTGCCTGAATGCGCGGCCAGGGGCACATGTAAATACAGACCTGTTCGCGGGCAAAGCCACCGAAAACAACCGTGGTCAGCGTCAGCACGGCGACGGTGGTATAGGCAATGGGATGAGCATTGAGCGTGACCAGATCACGTGCCAACTGGGGGGCATCGGTGAAATAAAACACCCAGGCCCCACCGGTGGCGAGGCCGATCAGCAGCCAGACGACCCATTTGCTCAGTCGCAATCGCCACTTGCGGAAATCCCACTTGGCATTCCAAAGGCGCACCCGCGCATTGCGGTCGCCCTCAATCCAACGTTCGGTCAATATGAAAAGGTCGGTCCAGACGGTTTGCGGACAAGTGTAACCGCACCAGACCCGGCCGAGCGCCGAAGTGAATAGAAAAAGACCGAGCCCCGCCATGATCAGCAATCCGGCGATGAAATAGAATTCATGCGGCCAGATTTCGATCCAGAAGAAGAAAAAGCGGCGTCCAGCAAGATCGACCAGAACAGCCTGGTCGGGCAGGTTTGGCCCCCGGTCCCAGCGGATCCACGGCGTCAGGTAATAGATGCCGAGCGTAATCCCCATGATCCACCACTTCAGCGTCCGGAACGTGCCGTTGACCCGGCGCGGGAAAACAGGTTCGCGGGCCGAATAGAGCGGCGGAGGCGTGTCGGTTGCAGACATGGTGAAATCGTCCAGTCACTGTTCGCGTTGCCGTCGTTATGGGGAAGATCGACGGGCGCATCCTTGACCTAGGTCAAGGGAATTGGGGGGACAGTACTGCGAGCACAGGGGTTAAGCACAGGGGCTGACCCGTCAGGATCGGAACCCGTCGCACCCGCGCAACAAGAAACGGCATGCAAGACATTGAAACTGCGGCCAAGGTGCGATCAATGCCCCTCCTAGCACCGCGCATTCCGATCCGCGGTAATCCGATTCTACCGAACGACGTCGCCTGCCCTCGATCACTGGAAAAGGGTGGCACCGACCCCGATGAAACGCGCGAACAGGATCAGGGGTCGGTGCCTATCCGGGGATTATGAGGGCCCCGGAACTTCTTGGGCCTACTCGCCACCTCCAAGCTGATGGACATAGGCCGCAACTGCATTCACTTCCGCGTCCGACAAACGCTGGCCCCAGGCAGGCATCACGCCGAAACGGGCGTTGGTTACTGTTTCCGTCAGCGACGCCTCGTCTCCACCATAAAGCCAGATCGCATCCGTCAGATTTGGTGCGCCCTGCTCACGGTCGCCGGTTCCGTCTTCCCCGTGACAGGCAGAGCAATTGTCGATGAACAGCGTCTCGCCCGACGTGGCCATGGCGGCGTCGTAGTCTTGCCCGGACAGCTTGTCGACATATGCGACCACCTGCGCTATTTCCGCTTCGCTCAGAATCTCCCCGAAGGCGGGCATTTGCGAAAAGCGCGCGTCGTCGGTCTCGTTGCGTACGCCGTGGCGAACGGTGAAGGCGATGTTTTCGATGTCGCCACCCCAAAGCCAGTCGTCGTCCAGAAGGTTCGGATAGCCCCTGGCACCCGCCGCGCCCGATCCGTGGCACTGCGAGCAGTTGGTCTTGAACACCGCGGCCCCGGCATTTCTTGCAAAACTTTGCAGCTCGGGATCGGCGGCGACGGTAACCAGATCCGCCGCGGCAAGTTTGGCCTCGATCGCGGCATTCGCATCTGCAAATGACTGGATATCGCGCGCGACTTCACCACGGGTCGAATATCCCAGAAGGCCCGCCGTCGCCCGGTTGACCAGTGGCCAAGCAGGGTAGGCGATCACATAGAGCACCCCCCAGATGATCGTGGCGTAGAACGTCCACAGCCACCAACGCGGCAACGGGTTGTTATACTCCTCGATCCCGTCCCAGCTGTGGCCGGTGGTTTCTGGTTCGGATTGCGTGTGGATGGGTTTCTTGGCCATTTACTCAGCCCCTTTTGCAGGATGATGGTCGCCTGCAGGTTTGTCTTCATGCCGGAACGGGATGGCTGCGGTGTCCTGATGCACCTTGCGACTGCCCGGACGAAACGCCCAGACGATGCAGCCAAGGAAAAACAGGACCATCAGCAACAGCACCCAACTGTCGGCGATCTCGCGGAAGATATGATAGTTCATGATATCCCCCTTACCGACTTGCATCGGGCGTGAAGGTCGAAAAATCGACCAGCGTACCCAGCATCTGCATGTAGGCGATCAGTGCATCCATCTCTGATATGCCGGGCTGCCCGTCGAAGTTGCGGACTTGAGCGCCCGGATAGCGCTCGACCATGCCTTCCCAGTCACCGTCGGGATCGACCTGCACGTCGAAGTCCGCCGCGGCCAGATCGATCATCTCGTCGGTGTAGGGCACGCCGACCAAGCGGTGGACCCGCATCAGATCCGCGGTGTGTTCCGGGTCGATCAGCCGGTTCGACAGGAAGCCGTATTTCGGCATCACCGATTCCGGCACCACCGACTGCGGGTCGGTCATGTGGTCGACATGCCATTCGTCCGAATAGCGACCGCCGACGCGGGCCAGATCCGGCCCGGTCCGTTTGGATCCCCACTGGAACGGATGGTCATATTTCGACTCGGCCGCCAGGCTGTAGTGGCCGTAGCGTTCAACCTCGTCTCGCATCGGGCGGATCATCTGGCTATGACAGACATAGCAGCCTTCGCGAACGTAGATATCACGACCGGTCAGTTCCAGCGGCGAATAGGGTCGCATCCCCTCTACGTCCTCAATCGTGTTCTGCAGGTAGAAAAGCGGTGCGATTTCCACGATGCCACCGATGCTCACCACGAGAAAGCTGAAGATCAGCAGCAACGTGGCGTTCTTTTCCAGGATCTTGTGCTTGTCCAGGAAACCTTTCCGCTTTGGGCGATCGCCGATGCCGGTGGCAGAAGCCGGGATTGGGGGTTTGGTGCTCATGTCGATGGCCCTTATTCGGCCGGAGCCATGACAGAGGCCTTCGCAGGGGCGCTCCGCACAGTCATCCAGAGGTTATAACACATGATCAGGGCTCCGATGAGGAACAGAAGTCCTCCGGTCGCGCGAACCACATACATCGGGAACTTGGCGGCAACGGTGTCGGCAAAGCTGTTCACCAGGAACCCGTTCGCGTCCACTTCGCGCCACATCAGACCTTCCATGATCCCCGTTACCCACATCGAGGCGGCGTAGAGGATGATGCCGATCGTCGCGAGCCAGAAGTGCCAGTTCACCAGCGACAGCGAGTAAAGCCGCTCGCGGTTCCACAGTTTCGGCGTCAAGAAGTAGAGTGCACCAAAGGTAATCATGCCGTTCCAGCCAAGCGCGCCGGAATGGACGTGGCCGATGGTCCAATCAGTGTAATGCGACAGCGAATTGACCGCGCGGATCGACATCATCGGACCCTCGAAGGTCGACATGCCGTAGAAGCCGATCGAGATCACCATCATCCGGATCACCGGATCGGTGCGCAGTTTGTCCCACGCGCCTGACAGCGTCATCAAACCGTTGATCATGCCACCCCAGGACGGCATCCACAGGATGATCGAGAACACCATGCCCAGCGTGCCGGCCCAGTCGGGCAGCGCGGTGTAATGCAGGTGGTGCGGACCGGCCCAGATATACAGGAAGATCAGCGCCCAGAAGTGAATGATCGACAGTTTGTAGCTGTAGATCGGGCGCTCGGCCTGCTTGGGCACAAAATAGTACATCATCCCCAGGAAGCCCGCTGTCAGGAAGAAGCCCACGGCGTTGTGGCCATACCACCATTGCACCATGGCATCCTGCACGCCCGAAAAGACCTGCACCGACTTGGAGCCGAAGATCGAGACCGGGATTGACAGGTTGTTGACCACATGCAGCATCGCCACCGTCACGATGAACGAAAGGTAGAACCAGTTGGCTACATAGATATGCGGCTCTTTGCGCTTTATGATCGTGCCAAGAAACACTGCCAGATAGGCCAGCCAGACGACCGTCAGCCAAAGATCGACGTACCACTCAGGCTCTGCATATTCCTTGGACTGGGTCGCCCCCAGCAGATAGCCAGTCGCGGCAAGCACGATGAACAACTGGTAGCCCCAAAAGACGAACCAACCAAGATTGCCGCCCCAGAGCCGGGCGGCGCTGGTACGTTGAACGACATAGAACGAAGTCGCAATCAGGGCGTTGCCGCCGAAAGCGAAAATCACCGCAGAGGTATGCAGTGGGCGCAGCCGACCAAAGTTGCCATAGCCTTGCAACCACTCGAAATTCAGTGCCGGAAACGCTAGTTCGAACGCGATCCAGACACCGACGAGGAACCCCGTGACGCCCCACAAGGCCGTCGCGATGACGCCCGCACGCACGACACCGTCGAGATAACCCAGATCTGCGACAGGTTTCGGCTCTTCGGTGTGGCGCAGCGTCCACAAAAAGACACCGCCAGCAGAGAGCATGACGATGATTGCATGGATCTGGTAGGCCAGATCGCGCGCATAATTGGCGGCAATGGCAGCCAACAGCGCGGTCAGCCCTAGGATTACCAGTTTCAGATAGCCCCACATATTCGCGTTCCCTCGTTCACACCCGGACGTCGCCCCTGACATATCCGGACCTGGTTCGACAGGGCCGTATCTGAACGCTCGCCGGTCGAGACGCTTTGATCCATGTCAAAGAGAAACGGTGCCGTTTTTCGCAATCTGCAGGCCAACGGAACGCGGGTCACGTCCTTTGCGGTCTCGCAGGTTCCAGCAGGAGGATGCAGCATGGCTTTCAAGACAATCTCGACGGTAATCACCGACATGGAACTTCACCGCTCGGTGCTGGACGCCGCCGCCGACGTTGCAGCGCGCGAAGACGGTCATCTCGAGGTATTCTGCCTGGGCATCGACCACACCCAGCCCGGCTTCTACTATGCTGGCGCAGGCGCAATGGCGATGCAAAGCACGTTGGCTGCGGCCGAAGACGAGGCCCTAGCGCTTGAAACGGCCGTGAAAGAACATCTGGCGCAGCGCGAAATTTCCTGGGCCGCCAATGCGTTGGCGGCGCAATCTGCAGGGCTAGGCCCGTTCTTGTCGCAGTACATGCGGTTCAGCGACCTTGTGGTGCTGGGGCTGCCATACGGCGAGGGCCGCGGACATGAATGTGAAGCGATCGTCGAGGCGTCGCTGTTTGACGCTGGTGCGCCGGTCATGGTGATGCCTGACAAGACCGGCTTTCCGCCGCGGATCGACAAGGTGGTCATCGCCTGGAACGAAAGCCGCGAGGCACTGACCGCCATTCAGCGTGCGCTACCGCTTCTGGTTGCCGCCGATACCGTGAACATCGCGGTGATCGACCCGCCCGCCCATTCCAGCACCCGCTCCGATCCCGGCGGCGCGTTGTCAGAGATGCTGGCACGCCACGGTGCCAGCGTCGAGATTTCGGTTCTCGCAAAGACGATGCCCCGCGTGTCGGACGTGATCGCCCGGCATGTGCAGGATCAGGATGCTGATATACTGGTGATGGGCGCTTACGGTCATTCTCGGTTCCGCGAATCGATCCTTGGCGGCGCGACGCGCAACATGCTTCAAATGTCGACCGTTCCAATCTTCATGGCGCACTGAAACGTCGTCAGCTTGGCGTCGCCCCCATCACAAGACCTTCGATGTCATGTTTCTGCGTCACCGGCACAAGCTGGTCGACCACGCTGCACACCAAGTGTTCCTTGACCGCCGAAGGCAGCGCCTCGAAGTAATCGCGCGTTACCATCATGTCGTGCAGTTCAGCATGACCCGCGCCCGGTGCATCCACACCCAGCACCAAAACCGGCCGCGCAATTGGCGACCCGTGTTCCGTGCCGCGGTGCATCGTCAGTGCCGACCGACACGAGATATCACCCATCGACGGGTATTTGCGCATCGCCCGCTTCAGGAAAGGTGGCCACTCGGTCTTCTCGGGGAACATCTCATGCTTCCATGCGCGCCCGTCCAGCCATTGAGTGCCGGGCGCAATCTCAAACGGCCCCATGTCCTCGGTGACGTCGACGCCGGTCAGGTTGAAGGCAAGCGACGTTATCCTGTGATCCTTCCAGGTATCGGCAGGAGACGGAAAATCGCGATGCCATGGCTGGTATTTCGCGCCTTGGAACGGCACGTCGAAACCTATTTCGACAATTTGGTATTCGGGACCAAGCACCGACCGGCACATCGCCGCGACCCAAGGGTGCGACACGAGCTCGACAAAACCGCCAAGATCCTGCGGATGGATTTCCACATACCACCGACGCGGACCTCGACCGACAGCACCGCCCGGTCGCTGAATGGCCGCCCAGAACGCGGTCATCATATCCTCGCGCATCGCCTCGGCCCAGTCCCGCGAAAAGGCGGCCTTCTTTCCGACGATGCCGTCTTCATACAACGTCGCGACACCACCCGAGACATCAATGTCGCGCGAATCGGCCTGCTGCATGATGCCCCCCAAGATTATTACTGATCTTTAGTGGGCGGCGATCCTCTCTGTAAAGTCCGATCCCAGCGCCGTCATTGCCGGGTCTATTCCGGCATGCCGCCATCGGAATCGTCACCAGTCTCGGCCAGCAAGGCGCCAAAGTCGGGGACGTGGACCTGGCGCGTGCCTTGCAATTCGATGATTCCGTCCCGCTTGAGCGCCGAGATCTGCCGACTCACAGTCTCCAGCGTCAGCCCGAGGTAATCTGCCATCGCCTCTCGCGTCAGCGGCAGCTCGAACCGAGCGCCGTCAGTCGTGCGCCCGGAATGCAGCGACGCATCGCGCCGCGCGATAATCGACAACAGACTCGCAATCTTTTCCCGCGCAGTCTTGCGACCCAGAACCAGCATCCATTCCCGTGCCGAATCCAATTCGTTCAGGGTCATTTCCAACAGACGTTGGCTGACATTCGGATTGGACAGAAGCAAATCCTCGAACGGCTTGCGACGGAAACAACACAAGGTCAGGTCACTGACTGCTGTCACGTCATACACGACCTTGTGGCGGCCGGGGTGACCCAGAAAGTCCGAAGGCAACAACAGCCCCACCATCTGGGTGCGGCCATCTTCCATCGTCTGCGTCAGGGCCGCAACGCCGGTAACCACAGAGGCCACGAAATCCATTTGGTCGCCGGACCAGACGATCGGCTGGCCCGCCTCGTAGTTTCGGTAGTATTTAATGCGGTCAAGATGCGCCATTTCATCAGGTTCGCAACGGGCGCAGACGGCATTGAAACGGATCGGGCACGTGCCGCAATCCTTCAGCCGAAAGGTCGTCTCGTTCATGGCGCCGCTTTCATTTGATCCAAGTCAAGGCATCATGCCCGCCGACGAGGCCTAGATAGGGCCATGAAGACACTATCGCAACTCCGCTCTCTGGGGCTGTTTGACGCTCGCGTACCGCGTTATACCAGTTACCCGACCGCACCACAATTCACCCCCCGCAGCAATGCAGAGGAGACAGAGCGCTGGGTCAGGTCGATCCCCGCCGGTTCAACAGTGTCGCTTTACGTTCACATCCCGTTTTGTCGGCGATTATGCTGGTTCTGCGCCTGTCGAACCCAAGGGACGACAACAGCCACGCCGGTGATCGCCTATGTCGAATCGCTGAAGACAGAAATCCGGACCCTAGCGTCAATGCTGCAGCCGGGGGTGCGGCTGGATCATCTGCACTGGGGCGGTGGCACACCAACGCTGCTTGAACCCCAACAGATCGCCGACCTTGCCGGTTCGATCCTGACAGTGTTGCCGCTTGCGGACGGGGCACAGTTCTCGGTCGAGATTGATCCGGGCGAACTCGACGACGCCCGCCTTGATGCGCTGGCCACAGCCGGTATGAACCGTGCGTCCATTGGCGTGCAGGATTTCGACCCGCAAATTCAGAACACGATCGGTCGCCAGCAAAGTTACGAAATCACCCGCAACGCGGTCGAGGGTTTGCGGGCGCGCGGCGTCACCAGTCTGAACATGGACATTCTGTATGGCCTGCCGCACCAGACGACGGCCCGAATTGCGCAAAGTGTTCAGAAGGTCCTGTCGCTCTCACCTGATCGGGTGGCACTTTACGGTTATGCGCATGTGCCCTGGATGGCCAAGCGACAAACTCTGATCCCCACCGACGCCCTGCCGCGTCCGGAAGAAAGGTTATCGCTTTACAATACGGCGCGGCAACTGTTCGTTTGGGATGGCTATCAGGAAATCGGCATCGACCATTTCTCGCGGCCTGATGACGGACTGGCGATCGCGCAAAAAACCGGGCGGCTGAGACGAAACTTCCAAGGCTATACGGAAGATACCTCGGATACGCTGATCGGGATCGGCGCTTCGTCCATTTCGCGCTATCCGCAGGGCTACGCGCAAAACGCGCCCGCGACGTCCGCCTACCAGAGCGCGGTTCGCGCCGGAGAACTGGCAACACGCAAGGCACACGGCTTTTCGGATGAGGATATCGAGCGCGGCCGGATCATCGAGGTTCTGATGTGCGACTTCGCGGTGGACTTCGTCGCTTTGGCAACAGAGCTGAAAATTCCCTTCGAGCGACTGCGCAGCTATGCCAACGGCCTGGACGCTGCCTTTCCGGACATGGTTTCGCTGGATGCCACGCGGCTAGAGATCCGGCCCGAGGGCCGCCCGCTCACCCGGATGATCGCACGACATTTCGACGCCTACGCTCTTGCCGCGAGCGGCCACAGTCCCGCTGTCTGATACGATTGCCCCGACGTTCCCGACCGCCTAGAACAATGGGCAAGGCTAGGGATCAGGCGAATGGCAAACCCGCTTTACGACGCGCTTCTTGCGCCGCATCTGGACAGCGACCGCGTGTTCTTGGCCGGCACGGACCGGATCAGCTACGGCGACTTCATGCGTCAGGCGTCGGACCTTGCACACCGATTGTCCGGATTGGGCCTGTTGCCCGGCGACCGGTTGGTGGCTCAGGTCGAAAAATCCCCCGAAGCACTGGCGCTGTACGCGGCTTGCGTGATGGCCGGAGTGGTCTATCTGCCGCTGAACACTGCGTACACGGCGCCGGAAGTTCGCTATTTTCTGGGTGATTCCGGCGCAAAGGTTCTGGTTTGCGATCCGACACGTGCAGCGGGTCTTACCCCAGTAGCAACGGGTTGCAGTGCACGGCTGGTAACGATGGCGTCCGATGGGTCGGGCAGCTTTAGCGCACGGACAGGCGGCGCGGCCGGACTGTTCAAACCCGTCAAACGCGGCGCGGATGATATAGCGGCGCTGCTCTACACTTCTGGCACTACCGGACGGTCCAAAGGCGCAATGCTGAGCCACCGAAACCTGTTGTCGAACGCGCAAGTGCTGGCGGATGAATGGCGCTTCAGCGCTGACGACGTGTTGCTGCATACTTTGCCCATATTCCACACCCACGGTCTCTTCGTGGCCGGCAACATCAGCCTGCTGACCGGTTGCAGCATGATATTCATGCCGAAGTTCGACACCGACGCCGTTATCGAAGCGCTCCCTCGTGCGACTACGATGATGGGCGTGCCGACCTTTTACACCCGGCTTCTGGACGACCCGCGCTTGACCCGGGAGCTGACCGCCCACATGCGGCTGTTCACATCAGGCTCTGCGCCGCTGCTGGCTGAGACCCACCGGGCCTTCGCTGCCCGCACTGGCCACCGCATCCTCGAACGCTACGGCATGACTGAAACCAACATGAACACGTCGAATCCCTACGACGGCCCGCGCAAGCCCGGCACTGTCGGCAAGCCCCTGCCCGAAGTCGAGCTTCGGATCACAGATCCAGCGACCGGAACGGCCTTGCCACAGGGTGAGATCGGCGTCATCGAAGTCCGCGGACCCAACGTATTTCTGGGCTATTGGGGGATGCCTGAAAAGAGCGCCGAAGACCTGCGGGCGGATGGCTTCTTCATCACCGGCGATCTTGCCCGGATCGATGATGATGGCTACGTGGCGATCGTCGGGCGGGCCAAGGATCTGATCATCTCGGGCGGCTACAACATCTATCCCAGAGAAGTGGAACTGGTGCTGGACGAGATGCCGGGCGTGCAGGAAAGCGCGGTGATCGGTGTGCCGCATACGGATTTCGGCGAAGCTGTCCTTGGCGTGTTGGTCGCGCGATCCGGGTCGGAGCCCGATCTCTCGGCGATCCTTGCCGAAGCCGGCACCCGACTGGCCACGTTCAAGCTGCCCAAACAGCTGATTGTGGTCGAAGAGTTGCCGCGCAACACGATGGGCAAGGTGCAGAAGAACGTCCTGCGCGATCGCTACTCCGACCAGATCGCGTGACGCATGGATAGGACAGCAGCAATGAACCTGATCGAGCAACTGGCCCGGATTTGCGGTGCGGCGCATGTGTTCACCGGCAAGGATGCCGCCCGCTACGGCACCGACTGGATGGGCAAATACGTCGCACAGCCGCTGGCCGTCGTGCGACCTGGCGACACGACCGAAGTCGCAGCCGTGATGCGGTTGGCAAGCAAGACCGGCACCCCGGTCGTGCCGATTGCGGGCAACACCGGCCTCGTCGGCGGAACCCACGCCCTGGATGCGCTTATGCTGTCGGTAGAGCGGTTGAACCGGGTTCGCGAAATCCGGCCCGATGCCCGTGTTGCGATCGTCGAGGCGGGCGTCGTGCTGTCAAAACTGCACGACGCCGCCGAACCTCATGGGCTGGTCTTCCCGCTCTTTTTCGGCGCGCGCGGGTCGGCGATGATCGGCGGCAACCTGTCGACCAACGCCGGTGGCTCGAACGTGCTGCGATATGGCAACACCCGTGCTCTGTGCCTTGGGCTAGAGGTGGTGCTGCCCGACGGCGAGGTGATGGACCTGATGAGCGCGTTGCACAAGGACAACTCCGGATATGATCTGAAAGACCTTTTCATCGGCGCCGAGGGCACGCTTGGCATCATCACCGCCGCCGTCATGAAGCTGGTGCCCAAACCCCGCGCCTATGCCACCGCCATGGTCGCGGCGCGGTCACTGCCCGATGCCCTGGTTCTGCTGAACCGGTTGCAGGCGGCGACTGGCGGCATGGTCGAGGGGTTTGAATTCATGCCCCGCAGCTACATGATGCGGCTCAAAGAGGTCTTGCCAGACCTCGTCCCGCCACTTGGCTACGATCACGACGTGACGATTCTGGTCGAACTGGGTGCCACCGCGCCCCGCGATGTCGACCCGCTCGAGAACGGCACAATTCCAGTGACGGCGCTACTCGAGGACACTCTGGCCGCGCTGATCGATGACGGCGTGGCGATTGATGCCGCTGTCGCCCAATCAGATGCCCAGCGACTGGCGATGTGGAAAATCCGCGAATGTGCCGCCGAGATTTCCCTTGGCCGAAAACCGATCATCGACACCGATGTCTGCGTGCCTCTCGACAAGGTCGCCGCTTTCATGGACCGGGTCCTGATGCGGTTACGCAACCTTGATCCAGAAGCCGATACGATCACCGTCTGCCATCTGGGCGACGGCAACCTGCATTTCTCTGTCTGGCCGACATCCCAAGACCCCGACGCCCATGACATCATCCGCGAGATGGTGGAAGACGTGACGCTCGACCTCGGCGGCTCGTTTTCTGCGGAACACGGGATCGGGCTGTCGAAACTGTCCTCGATGACGCGGCGCAAGGACAAGGTGGCGCTCAAGGTGATGCGACAGATCAAGCAGGCACTCGACCCAAACGGCATCATGAATCCGGGCAAGGTCATCCCCCCGGAGGACGCCTAGCGCCAGTCGAAAAAGCCCGCACCCGCCCGTGCCAGCAGACCCTCTGCCATCATCCGGCCAATCTCGGCACCGTCCTCGATGGGGCCTGTCTGGTCGTCGTCCAGCGCTGCGGACCCGTCGGTGCGCAGGATCTCGCCACGCAGCCGCAAGCGTCCGCCGTCCAGCTCGGCCAACCCTGCAATCGGTGTCTGGCAAGACCCGTCGAGCGCCTCCAGAAAGCTGCGCTCTGCTGCCAGTCGCTGACCGGTCGGGACATCGTGAATAGCCGCCAGCAGATCGGCCACCAGAAGATCGTCAGCCCGCCGTTCGACCCCGATCGCGCCTTGCGCCAGCGCGGGCAGCATCTGACCTTCGTCGATCGGTGCATGCGGCACCGCACTCATCCGTAGCCGGTTCAGCCCGGCCATCGCAAGGAACGTCGCGACCGCCACGCCCTCTTCCAGCTTACGCAGCCGGGTCTGAATGTTACCGCGGAACTCCACAACCTGCAGATCGGGCCGCCGGTTCAGAACCTGCGCGCGTCGTCGCAGGCTTGAAGTGCCGACCACCGCACCTTCGGGCAACGCGGCAAGTCCCCCGACTGACAGCGACACGAACGCATCGCGAACATCTTCGCGCGGCAGGTAGCAATCCAGTACCAGCCCCTTTGGCTGCAGAACCGGCATGTCCTTCATCGAATGCACCGCGATGTCGATGGCCCCGAACAGCAGGTCGTTCTCGATCTCGCGGGTGAACAGGCCCTTGCCGCCCAGTTCCTTCAACGGACGGTCCAGCACCCGGTCGCCCGTGGTCGAAATCACCACGATCTCGAACGCCTCGTCGGGTAGCGCGAAAACCGTCATCAACCGGTGACGCACCTCATGCGCCTGCGCTATCGCCAACGGCGAGCCGCGCGTGCCGATCTTTAGCGGTCGTTCCGCCGAAGGAGGTTCCAGTCTCATCGCCCCTCCTCTACTTGCGACTTTGCGCGGTGACAACCGGGGCCGGGTTGACAAACTGTTGCAGGCACCCGACCACAGCCCGGAACCCGCGAAGGAGCAGAGCGTGACCAAAAACAAGACCATCCTGCGGGCACTGGCCGGCGAGGTCCTTCCCACACCACCAATCTGGATGATGCGTCAGGCCGGCCGCTACCTGCCGGAATACCGCGCGACACGGGAAAAGGCCGGCGATTTCCTGTCGCTGTGCTACAATCCGGATCTGGCTGCGGAAGTCACGCTGCAGCCGATCCGCCGCTTCGGGTTCGACGCAGCCATCCTGTTCGCCGACATTCTGCTGGTGCCGCAGGCGCTCGGTGCGGATTTGTGGTTCGTCACGGGCGAGGGCCCGCGCCTGTCCACGGTGACGGGGCCTGCGGATATGGCAAAGCTCAAGCCGGTCGCGGAAGTCCACAAAACTCTCAATCCGATCTACGAAACGCTGCGGATCCTGACCCGCGCTCTGCCGCCGCAAACAACGCTGATCGGTTTTGCCGGCGCGCCCTGGACAGTCGCAACTTACATGATCGCGGGACGGGGCACACCGGATCAGGCCCTGGCGCACAAGTTGCGGATCGAAGACCAGAAGACATTCGACGCGCTCATGGACCGCCTGACCGCAGCCACCATCGAATATCTTTCGGCCCAGATCGTCGCCGGGGCAGAAGTCGTCAAGCTCTTCGACAGCTGGGCCGGGTCGCTCAAGGGCGACGCGTTTGCGAAATACGCGCTGGCCCCTGCCAAACAGATCATCTGCGAGCTCAAGTCGCGGCATCCAGGCATTCCAGTTATCTCCTTCCCGCGCGAGGCAGGCGACAATTACATCGGTTTCGCCAAGGCAACTGGCGCGGATTGCATCGCAATCGACAACTCGGTCTCGTCCGACTGGGCGGCGAAGAACGTGCAGAAGGACGGCTGCGTGCAAGGCAATCTGGACCCGCGTCATATGGTCACCGGTGGCCCGGCGCTGGTCGATGAAACCAGGGCCATCGTCCAAGCCTTCTCGAACGGCCCGCATATCTTCAATCTCGGTCACGGTATCACGCCGGATGCGGATCCGGACAATGTGCAATTGATGGTCGACACCGTGCGGGGTGGCTAAACCCCGGCCCGTTTCTTTTCAGCAAATGTATCCGCGCCGCAGGTTCGGGCGAGCACCGCCACACGCGGGATCGGGCAATCACACCCACTTGGCCAGCGGAGGCAAGCTCATCAACACCGCATTGGCGTCATGGCCGGTTTCCAGACCGAACTTCGTTCCGCGGTCATAGACCAGATTGTATTCGGCATAGAGCCCGCGGTGGATCAGCTGAACGTCCTT
>JBBKVT010000070.1:0-15363 GCA_037968535.1 Paracoccaceae bacterium | reverse complement strand
CGCGGCTCGGGCAGACGTATCGGACTTGGCTGTCGTTCCGGCAAAACAAGCTGGCGATGATCGGCCTTGGAATCGTCGTCCTGCTGGTCCTTGTCGCGGTCTTCGCCAACCTGATCGCGCCCTACGATCCCTTGGTCAGTGGCGACCTGCGCACCGCGCGGCTGCTACCGCCATCGTGGGGGCATCTGATGGGCACCGACGATCAGGCCCGCGACATCTTCAGTCGCGTTGTCTATGGATCGCGACTGACGCTGATGGTTGTGGGGTTGGTCGCGATCATTGCCACACCGATCGGCCTTCTGGTGGGAACCACGGCCGGCTATTTCGGCGGCTGGGTCGATATCATCCTTATGCGGATCACCGATATCTTCCTCGCCTTCCCGCGTCTGATCCTGGCACTAGCCTTTGTTGCCGCGCTCGGCCCTGGCATCGAAAACGCGATCATCGCCATTGCGATCACCAGCTGGCCGCCCTACGCCCGCCTTGCCCGCGCCGAAACATTGACGATCCGCGACACCGACTATATCGCCGCGATCCGGCTGCAAGGCGCGTCGAGCATGCGGATCATCTCGGGGCATGTCGTGCCCTTGTGCCTGTCGTCGGTCATCATCCGGGTAACGCTGGACATGGCCGGGATCATCCTGACGGCGGCAGGCTTGGGCTTTCTTGGCCTCGGGGCGCAGCCGCCTCAGCCCGAGTGGGGCGCGATGATCGCCGCGGGCCGTCGCTTCCTGATCGACTTCTGGTGGGTCGCAACCATGCCCGGCATCGCCATCTTCACCGTTTCGCTCGGCTTCAACCTGCTGGGCGACGGCCTGCGCGATGTGCTCGACCCAAAGGGGCGGCAATGATGTTTTTCCCAAAGGGGCGCGGATGACCGACCTTCTGAACGTCCAGAACCTGCGGATCGCCTTCCCCTCGCGCCAAGGTCCGGTCGAGGTCGTGCGCGGAGTATCCTTCGCCATGGGCAAGGAACGGCTTGGCATCGTGGGCGAGTCCGGCTCCGGCAAATCCCAAACCGGCCGTGCCATTCTTGGCCTGACACCGCCACCGGGCAAAGCCACCGCCGACCGGCTGGAATTCGACGGGCAGGATCTGCGTAACGCCACGAAATCAGACTGGCGAAATATCCGGGGCGAGCGGATCAGCATGGTGATGCAGGATCCGAAGTTCTCGCTCAACCCGGTCATGACGATCGGTCGGCAACTGACAGAAACCTATCGCACCCACCGAAAGGCGACCAAGGCCGAAGCTTGGGAGCGTGGCCTCGAGATGCTCAACGCCGTCCAGATCCGCGACCCCGAACGGGTGATGAACGCCTATCCGCACGAGTTGTCGGGCGGTATGGGGCAACGTGCGATGATCGCGATGATGCTGGTCACCGAACCCGAACTGTTGATCGCCGATGAGCCGACCTCGGCCCTTGATGTCACCGTGCAGATCGAGGTCTTGCGCATCCTCGACGCCCTCGTCACCGATCGCGGCATGGGCCTGATCTTCATCAGCCATGACCTGCGGCTGGTGTCGTCGTTCTGCGACCGGGTGCTGGTAATGTATGCCGGCCAGGTGGTGGAAGAGGTCAAAGCCACCGAACTGACCCGCGCCAAACATCCCTACACGCAAGGGCTGTTCAATTGCCTGCCGAAGATCGAAGGCGGCCAGCGTCCGTTGCCGACGCTGGAACGCGATGCGGCTTGGGCGATCTGATGGCGCTTCTGGATATCTCCGACCTTGAAGTCACCTTCACCAAGGGCGCGGAACACGTCCACGCCGTGCGCGGCGTAACCCTGTCGGTGACCGAGGGCGAAAGCTACGGCATCGTCGGTGAAAGCGGTTCGGGCAAGTCTACCGTCCTGCGCGCCATCTGCGGACTGGCGCCGATCAGCGGCGGCACGGTGCGGATTGACGGCAAGGAACTGACGCAACCGCGCCGCCCTGACTTCTACCGCAACGTCCAGATGGTGTTCCAGGACCCCTATGCCTCGCTGCACCCCCGCCACACGGTCGACAAGGTGCTGTCGGAACCGCTGGCGATCCACGGATTCACCGACCGCGAAACCCGCGTCGAACAGGCGCTGGAAGATGTCGGCCTAGGCCACGGCTTCCGCTTTCGCTACCCGCACCAGTTGTCCGGCGGTCAGCGCCAGCGCGTCGCCATCGCCCGCGCACTGATCCTTGAACCGCGCATCCTGCTGCTTGATGAGCCGACATCGGCGCTCGACGCCTCGATCCAGGCCGAGGTGCTGAACCTTCTCGACCGCATCCGCGGCGAACGCGGTCTGACCTATGTTCTGGTCAGCCATGATCTTTCGGTTGTCGCCCACATGTGCGAACGGTTGATGGTCATGCAGCACGGGCAGGCGGTCGAAGAAATGACCCGCGAAAGCCTGCAATCGCGCCGCGCCGCGCAGGATTATACCCGCAAACTGCTGACCGCGAGCCTTGGCTACCGGGCAGCGCAAGAGGAACAAGCAAGTTGACTGAACCGATCCCCGTATTCGACGGACATAATGATTTTCTGCTGCGACTGTTGCGCGATCCCGCGAACCGCGAAACCATCTGGCTGAAGGGTGAGGGCAAGGGTCATCTTGACCTGCCGCGCATGAAAAAGGGCGGCTTAGCGGGCGGATTCTTTGCGATCTACATATCTTCGCCGAAACCCTTCGACGCGCCCGACCGTGACGCCCTTATGGATGCGCCGCCCTATGACCTGCCGCTCGACGACCTGATCGACCACACCACGGCGCAGCCTGTCGCGCTGGCGATGGCCGGGCATCTGATGTGGATGGAACGCGCCGCCCCCGACGCCTTCAAGATATGTCGCACGGCGGCAGAGCTGCAAAGCTGCCTCGACACCGGCACGATCTCGGCGATCATGCATATGGAAGGCGCTGAACCCATCGGCCCCGACCTTGACGCGCTGCATGTCTGGCACGCCGCCGGTCTGCGCAGCCTCGGCCCGGTCTGGAGCCGACCGACGGTGTTTGGCCACGGCGTCCCGTTCCGCTATCCGTCCGGCCCTGATACCGGCCCCGGCCTGACCGATGCCGGCAAGGCGCTAGTGCGCGAATGTAGCCAGCTCAAGATCATGATCGACCTGTCGCACCTGAACGAAAAAGGCTTCGACGACGTAGCAGCGATCAGCGACGCGCCGTTGGTGGCGACCCATTCCAACGCCCATGTGGTAACGCCAAGCAGCCGCAACCTGACCGACCGCCAGCTTGCCGTCATCAAGGAAACCGGCGGCATGGTGGGTCTGAACTTCGCAACCGGCTTTCTACGCCCCGATGGCCGCAAATCACCCAAGATGACGCTGGACCCGATGCTGCAACACCTCGACCACCTGATCGAACATCTGGGCGAGGATCACGTCGGCCTCGGTTCCGATTTCGACGGCGCCACCATGCCGCAAGATATCGAAGATGTGGCCGGCCTGCCAAAGCTTCAACAGGCGATGATCGACCACGGCTATGGCCCAGATCTGATGCGCAAGATCTGCCACGAAAACTGGCTGTCGGTGCTGCGTCGTACTTGGGGGGCCTGACCCATGCCTGCCCCAAACAAACCCAAATACGCCGCCCGCCTCAACGCCTTCAAATCCGGCAAGGGCAGTGTCGCCGACATGATCGCGGGCGCGGGGCAGGTCGGTGGCCTTGATGCCGCTGACCTCAATTACCCCGACCATTTCGCGGCCCACGATCCCGTCACCCTGACCGGGCTTCTGGCCGACCAGAACATGGCGCTGAACGGCCTTGCGATGCGCTACTACACCGACCCCGGTTTTGCCATCGGCGCGTTCACCAACCCCGATGCCACGACACGCCGTGCCGCGATAGACCTGACCAAACGCGGGCTGGATGCGCTAGCCGAAATGGGCGGCAGCCTGATGACACTCTGGATGGGGCAGGACGGGTTCGATTATGCCTTTCAGGCCGATTATGCGCGGATGTGGGACGATACCATCGCCGCTATCGCCGAATTGGCCGACCACAACCCGGCCCTCGATATCGCCATCGAATACAAGCCGAACGAGCCTCGCGCCTACGCACTGATGCCCGATATCGGCACCACGCTGCTGGCGATCAAAGAGGCCGGGCGCATGAACACCGGCGTTACCCTCGATTTCGCGCATGTGCTTTATGCCGACGAGATGCCGGCCCATGCCGCCCACCTTGTCGCCCGCCATTCGCGGCTGCTTGGCGTCCACCTTAATGACGGCTACGGCAAACGCGATGACGGGCTGATGGTCGGCAGCGTGCATCCGGTTCAAACAGTGGAGCTATTTGTCGAACTCGACCGCATCGGCTATGACGGCGTGATCTATTTCGACACCTTCCCAGATCACAGCGGCCTGAACCCGGTCGAGGAAGCCCGCACCAATATCGCGATGGCCAATCGCCTGCGCGCCGTGGCCGAGGGCCTGCGCGGCAACGCAGACCTTGCCGCGGCAATCTCGAAACAGGACGCCGCGATCAGCCTGCGCATTGTCGCCGACGCGCTTTACGGGCGCGCCTGATGTCGGTCTTCGTTGCCGGAGCCTTGCATCTCGATGTCATCGTCACCGCGCCGCATCTGCCGCGCCGCGATGAAACCGTTGTGGGACACAGCGTCGATTACCAGATCGGTGGCAAAGGCGGCAATCAGGCCATCGCCGCTGCCAAGATGGGCGCCCCCACCGCAATGGCCGGTTGTGTCGGAAATGACGCCTTCGGCCAGCGCCTGCTGGACGCGCTGAGCGCTGCCAATGTCGATCACCACCAGGTTATGCAACTACCGGGCGCGTCGGGGATGAGCGTCGCTATCGTCGAGGCCACCGGCGACTACGGCGCCGTCATCGTTTCGGGCGTCAACCAGACCATCGATCCCGCGAAAATCGAAATTCCGGATACCGCCAGCATCGTGCTTTTGCAGAACGAAATCCCCGGTGCCGCGAACCTTGCCCTTGCCACCAAGGCCCGCGCCGCTGGCCGCACCGTGATCCTCAACGCCGCCCCCGCGCGGCCGCCGGAACCCGGCCTGCTCGCGCAAATCGACCTGCTGATCGTGAACCGGGTCGAGGCGGCCGACCTGCTCGGCCAAACCGACGCGAACCTGAACCCCGAAACCGCCGCCGCGCAACTTGCCAGCTTCGGCCCCGCCGTTATCCTGACGCTGGGCGCAGAGGGGCTTGTCCTGCACGAAAACGGCCAGACCCGGCAGATGCCCGCCCACAAGGTGCAGATGATCTCAAGCCACGGCGCAGGCGATGCCTTTATCGGCGCGCTCGCGGCACGGCTGGACCACGGCGCAACGCTGACCGAGGCCGCCTGCTTCGCTCAAGCCGCCGCCGCGCTGCATGTCGCAAGTCCGGTCTCAGAGCGTGACACGATCACCGCCGAAACCGTGGAAATCTTCCTGAACTCTCACTCTGGCAGGCCGTAAAACGCCACGGCCGTCCCGCCAAAGACCCGCGCCCGACCCGCGGGCGGCAACCCTGCCGTCAATTCCATCGCCGTTGCCCGCCAGCGCGCATATTCCGCGCGCAAGCGAACCACCGGCCAGTCGGATCCCCACATCACGCGCTCCGCCCCGAAGGCCGACAACACGTGTGATGCATAGGGCCGCAACTGATCCACCGTCCAGTCCTCGCCCGCCTCTGTCACCAGACCCGAGAATTTGCAGAACGCCCCCGCGTCAGCCAGCCGAGCCATGCCATCGGCCCACAGCCTGAAGTTCGCTTCGGAGTGGTCGCGGATCTGCGGCTTCATGCAGTGATCCACCACCACCCGCATCGCAGGATAGCGCGCCAAAAGCGTGGCAAAATTCGCCAGATGCTGCGGGAAGCCCAATGCATCGAACTTCAGCCCCAGATCGCAGACCGCATTGAATCCCCATTGCACATCGTCGCGCAGCATCCAGTCCACGTCCGGAATGTCCTGAATCATCGGTCGCACGCCAAGGAACTTCGGATGCCCCGCCAGCCGCTTTAGCTGCGCCAGATCGTCCGGCCGCTCGAAATCGACCCAGCCAACGACGCCCGCAACCGACGGCGTCGCATCTGCGACCCCAAGCATGTATTCGGTCTCGGCAATCGTCGCGGCGGCCTGCACCAGAACCGTATGCGTCACCCCCGCCTCGGCCAAAGCCGGGGCCAGATCGGCTGGCGCGTAGGGCCGCGACAGCACCGGATTGTCCTTCGGCATCCAGTCATAATCGCCCCGCGCCGGGTTCCAGTAATGCTGATGCGCGTCGATCTGAACCATATCTGCCTCCCACAGCGCATTCCGAAAGGCCCATCGCGGTCTTCGGATCGAATGCGCGTCAAAATCAGGGCGTTGGCGCGTCCTGCCGCATCAGCCCCTGCGCCTTCAGGTCGTGCCACAACGCCGCCGGAAATTCCGCTTCGGCGGCGGCCAGATTGCCTTTCATCTCGGCCACGCCCTGCCCACCGGGGATCACCGAAACCACCGCCGGATGATTCAGCGGAAACCCAAACGCGGCGTCCAGCATCCGCACCCCATGCGCCTTGCACACAGCCTCGATCTTGCCGACCCGCGCCAAGATTTCGGGCGGCGCGGGATCGTAGTTGTAAAACGCCCCCTCGCGCGGCCCGGTCGCCAGAATGCCAGAGTTATACGGCCCGCCGATCACGATCCCGATCCCGCGCGCCTCGCAAAGCGGCAGGAAACTGTCCAGCGCCTCTTGTTCCAGCAACGTGTAGCGCCCCGCCAGCAGGAACAGATCGAAATCGCCGCGCTCCGCCATCCACTGGCACGACTGCCATTCATTCACTCCCGCGCCGAACGCCCTGATCACCCCCTGATCGCGCATCTGCATCAACGCCCGATAACCGCCCGCCATCAGTTCCGACAGCTTGTCCTCCAGCACCTCGCGGCTCTTGTGGTTCGCCATGTCCAGATCATGCGCGAACAGCACATCCACCCGGTCCACGCCCAACCGTTCCAGCGAGAATTCGACAGAGCGCATGGTCCCGTCATAGCCGTAATCGTAAACCTCGTTGCGGTTGGGCACGTCGAACCACTTGCCGAACCCGTCGCGCTTGTCGGGCGTCGTCGCGCGCAACAGCCGCCCGATCTTGGTCGACAGCACATATTCATCGCGCGGCTTGCCGCGTAAAAACCGGTTCAGCCGCGTCTCGCTCAGCCCCAGCCCGTAAAGCGGCGCGGTGTCGTAATACCGAACCCCACCCGCCCATGCCATTTCCAGAATCGTCTGCGCCTCATCATCCGATATCGCCTTGTAAAGGTTTCCCAAAGGTGCGGCGCCAAATCCCAGCCTGGTAAAGCTCAGCCCGCCGTTGCCGATCCGGTCCCAATGCCGCGTTTGCAATGCCATGCCGCCCCCTTTGCCCCCCGCAGGTTAGTATGATTCATCTTGGGAACAAGCCTTTAACACGCTACGCTCCCCCGGAAATCGAGCGCGGGGATGTGTGATGAGCAAGTTCGAGCGGGTCTTCGGCAAGACCAAACCGGTGATCGGCATGGTGCATATCGGCGCGCTGCCCGGATCGCCGCTGTACGATGCGCATGGCGGGCTGAACCACCTTGTCGAGGCAGCACTTCACGATCTTCAGGCGCTGCAAAAGGCGGGCTTCGACGCCGTGATGTTCGGCAATGAAAACGACCGCCCCTACGAGTTCAACGTAGACACCGCCTCGACTGCCACCATGGCCTTCGTGATTGGACGTTTGCGCGAAGAAATCACCGTGCCCTTCGGCGTCAACGTGCTTTGGGATCCACAATCGACGATCGCACTGGCCGCCGCCACCGGTGCTGCCTTCGTGCGAGAGATCTTTACCGGCACCTACGCCTCTGACATGGGGCCGTGGACCCCCGACGCAGGCCGCGCGATGCGCTATCGCGACCGCCTTGGGCGGCACGACCTTGCGATGCTCTACAATGTCTCGGCCGAGTTCGCAGACAGCCTCGATCGCCGCCCGTTGCCCGACCGTGCGCGTAGCGCGGTGTTTTCCTCGATCCCCGATGCGGTTCTGGTCTCGGGCCAGATCACCGGCGAGGCGGCAAAGATGGTCGATCTGGAGGCCGTCAAGAAGGCGCTGCCCAGCACCCCCGTTCTTGCCAATACCGGCGTCAAACACGCCACTGTCGCGGATATTCTGCAGATCGCCGACGGCTGCATCGTCGGCTCGGCGCTGAAGGTCGACGGCGACACCTGGAATGCAATCGACCCCGACCGGGCGGCGGATTTCATGGCCAAGGCGCGGGCCGCACGCGGGGGCAAGTGATGCTTGATCGGCTGCGCAAAGACCTCACCGACCTGATGCTGATCCCCGGCCTTTCGGGCCACGAGGATCGCGTTCGGCGCGCCATCTCTTCGCGTCTCAAGGCGCATGGCATCGACAGCCGCGCCGACCGCCTCGGCAACCTGATCGTGACGCTTGAAGGCGACGCAGATGCCCCGTCGGTCATGGTCTTCACCCATATGGACCAGCTTGGCTTCATTACCCGCAAGATCGACGATGACGGGCTGATCCGGGTCGAACGGATGGGCGGCGTTCCCGAACGCGCGCTCGCGTCGCAGGCGGTCCTGTGTTGCGTGGGCGAAGGCAAGGACGTCCCCGGCCTGATCATGAACAAGGCGCATCACGCCACCACGCCCGAGGAAAAATACCACGTCGTGCGCGCCCCAGACCTGATGATCGATACCGGCCACGGATCGAAAGCCGCGGTCGAGGCTGCCGGCATCCGCATCGGAACACCGATCACCTATCGCCCGCACGTCATGGAACTGGCCGGCAACCGCATCGCCGGCACCAGCATTGATGATCGCGCCGGATGTGCCGTGCTTCTGGAACTGGCCCGCAAACTGGCCAAGCGCAAATCCGGCCCAACCTTGCATCTAGTCTTCTCGGTGCTCGAGGAATTCAACCTGCGCGGCGCGGTTGTCGCGGCGCAAAACCTCAACCCCGACATCGCGATCCAGATCGACCTGATGCTTGCCACCGATACGCCCGACATGGCCGATCGCGGCGATATGCACCTTGGCAAGGGCCCCGGCATCAGCCTTTATTCCTTCCACGGGCGCGGCACCCTCAACGGCGTCATCCCGCACCCCTCGGCGGTGAAACTGATGGAAGACGCCGCCAATTCCGCCAAGCTGAACCTGCAACGCAGCGCGCAAGTCGGCGTTCTGACCGACCTTTCCTATGTCCAGCTTCTGGGTGAGGGCGTCGTCTCCATCGACGTCGGCTTCCCGATGCGCCACTCGCATTCCAGCCTCGAGGTTTGCGACCTTGCCGACCTCGCGGGCCTGACCACGCTGCTCGACACCGCACTTGCCAGCGTTGACAAGGACTTCGCGCTGACCCGCGGATCGGCCTGATGTCCTACACCCTCGGCATCGATATCGGCACCTTCGAATCCAAGGGCGTGATCGTTGACGTACACGGCAAGATTATCGCCACCGCCACCGCGCCGCACGAGATGATCGTCCCGCAACCCGGCTGGGCAGAGCATCGCGCGGATCAGGATTGGTGGCACGATTTCTGCACCATCAGCCGCCAACTGCTGGCCCAATCCGGGATCGAGCCCGAAAACATCAAAGCCGTCGCCACCAGCGCCATCGGCCCGTGCATGCTGCCAGTCGATGCGTCGGGCCAACCCCTGATGAACGCGGTCCTTTACGGCGTCGACAGCCGCGCCGAGGCCGAGATCGACGCCCTCACCACCCGCATCGGCGAAGACCGCATCATGCAGACCTGCGGCAACGCGCTCACTTCGCAATCCGTCGGCCCGAAAATCCTCTGGCTCAAGAACAATCGCCCTAAGATCTACGCGCAGACCGCGAAGATTCTGTCCTCAACCTCCTACCTCGTCTTCCGCCTGACCGGTGAATATGTTGTCGATCACTACACGGCGGCCAATTTCAGCCCGCTCTATGATGTGGCGAAACAGGACTGGACCCACGACCTCGCACCCGAAATCATCTCGCCCGAAAAACTGCCGCGCCTGATGTGGTCGACCGACATCGCCGGAACCATCACCGCGAAAGCCGCGGCAGAAACCGGCCTTGCGATCGGCACCCCCGTCACCTGCGGCACCATCGATGCTGCGTCCGAAGCCGTCAGCGTCGGGGTTCAGCAACCGGGCGAGATGATGGTGATGTATGGCTCCACCATCTTTATCATCGCGCTTACCCAAGGCCGGGTGAACGACCCCCGCCTGTGGTACGCGCCGTGGCTTTTCCCCGGCCAGCACGCCAGCATGGCGGGGCTTTCCACCAGCGGCACGCTGACCCACTGGTTCCGCGATCAGTTCGCCCGCGAACTGCCGCGCGAAACCGCCTTCGGCACACTCGCGTCCGAGGCCGCCGCCTCGCCGCCCGGTGCCAACGGAATTCTGGTGCTGCCCTATTTCATGGGCGAACGCACCCCGATCTACGATGCCCGCGCCCGCGGCACGTTCTTCGGCCTGAACCTGACCCATACGCGCGGCGACATGTTCCGCGCGCTTCTGGAGGGCATCGCCAGCGGCACCGCGCATGTGATCGAGACCTTTCGCGAAACCGGCCAGCCCGCCAAACGCATCCTCGCCGTCGGCGGCGGCGTGAAAAACCCGGTCTGGCTGCAAGCGACATCCGATATAGCATCGGTGCCGCAGGTTATCAGCGAGAAATCCATCGGCGCGAGCTACGGCGATGCCTACCTTGCGGCACTGGCCATCGGCACCGCAAAGCCCGGCGACATCACCAAATGGAATCCGCCCCGCGCGAAGATCGAACCGCAAGCGCACGCCGTCTATGACCGCCAGTACGATCTTTTCAAACGGCTCCACACCAAGACCCGAGACATCGCCCATGCGCTGGAAATGACGCCATGATCACTGCCTCGGGTTCTTGTCGACATCGATCCTCCAGCCCATTCCGGAACAGACGATGCGCTATGAACTGATGCGCCCCGCCCAGATCCGCGCCGCCATCGCAGCGAACACACCCGTCGTGCTGCCGATCGGGGTCCTGGAATATCATGGCGAACACCTGCCGCTTGGCATGGACACGCTTGCCGTCACCCGCATCCTCGACCGGCTGGAGGCCGAGCGCGACCTGATCATCCTGCCCGCCTTCCACTACGGAGCCGCCAGCCATGCCGTGGCCGGGCCGGGCGGGACCGGCAACCTGCATGTCGACGCCGGCAAGATCGCGCCCTTCGCCGAAGAGATGTTCCATGCGCTGCTGCGCATCGGCTTTCGCAACATCCACGGGTTGATCCATCACCAGACCGAGAATTTCGCGCAAGGCATGCCCACCGACCTCGCCTTCCGCTTTGCCGGGCGGCAGGCGGTGTTTCGTTATCTTGAGAAAGAGCGTGGCGAAGGCTGGTGGGGCGACGCCGCGATGCAGGACTATTATACCCAGCAGGCGACCGGCGACGACCCGTTCAACTGGATCCGCATCCATCCGCTGATGACGCCAGAGATCATCGCCGACTATCCGTTCGATCATGCCGGGATCGGGGAAACCTCGTTGATGCTGGCGCTGGCGCCCGAGGCGGTAGAGATGGCCGAACTGGACGGCGAACGCCCGTGGTATGTCGAGACCGCGCCTGACGCGAGCGCTGAACTTGGTGAACGCGGGGTCGCTCTGATCCTCGACCGGCTGCGCCGCCTATTCGACTGACGCTCGCGCGTCAGCCGATCCGCGGGGGCCAGCCCCCGCACCCCCGGAGTATTTCTGAATAAAAGAACGGGTTTACTTCACAGCGCCGGCGGCCATGCCCTTGATGATATAGCGCTCCAGCACCACGCCGATGATGATCAGGGGAACAATCGCCGCAAATGACAACGCCGCCATCGACCACCAGCTGATCCCCTGGCTGCCGGTTTGGCTGGCGACCATCACCGGCAGGGTGACGGCATTCGAGCCGGTCAGGAGCGCGGCGAAGAAATATTCGTTCCAGGTCAGCACGAGGCTGAGGATGAACGAGGCAACCATGCCAGGTAGCGCGATCGGCAGGATGATCGTCAGGAACGCGCCCCAGATCGACAGGCCGTCTACCAGCGCCGCTTCTTCCAGGTCTGTCGGAATCGAGGCGAACTGGTCGCGCATGATCCAGATCACGATGGGCAGGACAGTAAGGGCATAAAGCAGGATCAGCCCGATCCTTGTGTCGAGAAGCGCCAGTTCCTTGTAAAGCACCAGGAATGGCAATGCCAAAACGACGGGCGGCAGGATCAGCTGGCTAAGGAAGAAAAACGAGATGTCCGGGTTCCGCATGAAGCCGAACTTGAAACTGAAACGCGATAAGCCGTAAGCGGCCAACGAGCCCAGTATGACCGCAAGGGCAGACGCGCTTAGGGAAACCACTGCCGAATTCATGAACCGTTTCAGAAACTCGGCCCGCACGGTGCTTTCATTGCCTATGGTTTCCGGGGACAGCCCCAAAGACCGCCATCCCAGCCATTTCGGCGTGTAATCGACCCACGGGATCATGTTCCCTTGCATCACGTCCGGCGCCATCTTGAAGCTGGTCGTAACGGTCCAGTAGATCGGGAACAGGCAGATCACCGTCCAAAGCAGAAGGATTCCGTAGATAGCGGCGCGACTCGCGAACCATCGCGCCTTTTGGCTTCGATCCAGATCGCTGTCATGGAAGATCTGCGCTTGCACCATGCTAATACCTCGGGTTCATCCAGCGGTCCGCCAGCTTCATGAAGATCGTGATCGCGATGATGATCAGCACCAGATAGACCATCGCCAGCAGCGTACCGTACCCCACGTTGGACCGGTCGCGGTATTCGCGGAAAATGAAACTCGTGACGCTGTCCGTGGCGCCGCCGGGACCGCCAGAGGTGACGTTGATGATGATATCCGCCAGTTTCAGCTTGAAGATAATCCGGATCAGGATGGTGGTGATCGAAGCCGGCAACATCAGCGGAAAGGTCACTTCCCAAAACGAACGCCACGGCGAAGCGCCATCGACCCGGCTGGCCTCGTGCAACTCCTTGGGGATCGCCTGCAGACCGGCCAATATCATGATCATCATGAACGGAATGAACGTCCATGCGTCCATGACCATGATCATGAAGCGAGCCATTTCGGGCGAGCCAAAAAACGATGGACTGTCCCACCCCAGCCAGCGCGCCAAACGGGCCAGCGGGCCGAAACGCACCTCGAGCATCGACTTGCCGATCATCCAGCTGACCGCCACGGGCGACAGCATAAGCGGCAACAAGAACGCGACGCGGAAGAACTTGCGGGCCCGGATTTCGGCATTGAGCAAAAGCGCCAGGCCGAAGGCGATGGTGTATTCAACCAGGATCGCGGCGGTGTACCAGACCATGTTCTTCATCGCGTTCCAGTAGAACGGATCGCGCCACATCTGCCGAATGTTGTCCAGCCCGTTGAACCGCCGACCGGTCGGAGACGAAAGGTTCCAGTCCGAAAACGCGATGCCGAGCCCGAATATCAGCGGAAACACCACCATCGAGATGACAAACAACGCCGCTGGCAGCACGAACAAGACCCGCTTGCCCTGCTCTCCTCGAATCACCACTTGGGCCCAGCACAAGCACACACCCCACAGGATGTAGGCATACAGAACGGGCCTCCAGGTGCGAAAGCCCAACTCGATCCAGCCGAGGCGGTCTGCCGTCTGCGCCACGGCGACCAGGATCAGAATTCCGAACGACCCCCAAATCAGCGCTTTGCCGAACACCCGGCGTCGGTCGGAAATGTCATCCGCCGTCACCACATGCAGTAAATCGCCCTCACCACTCATGTGCCGATCCTAACCACAAATCTGGACACCGGCAAAGCACCCCCGGGGACGTTGGTTGCCAAAGACTATCACCGCGTCGAGTCAAATTTCGAGGGTCCACAGATCAATGTCCGGAAGAGTGCCCCTGGACGACGGGCGCGCACTGTCGCGCGCCCGTCCTTGATGAGCCAGCGTCACATTCCCAGCGACGCCTTGTACAGCGCGATCTGGCTGTCGCGCCCGATCTGATCGGTGATCTTTTCCCAAGCCGCCGCGATTGCGTCCGCGGTTTCTTGAGCACCTGCATATTGCCCGGCATAACCCTTCGCCAGCTCGTCCTCGGCGATCGAGTAGTACTGGAAGATACCGGGGATACGGGGTTCGATCGCAGCGTTCGGATGGTTGTAGCTGTCCGCGTTCGAGCCAAGGTAATCCTCTATGTAGGCGCGGTCGTAGCCCGCTTCTTCCCATTCGTCATACTGGAAATGTGAGTTCCGGTAGGGCTGGAAACCAGATGGATAGGCCGACATCCACAGGCTGATGTCCTTGCCGCCCAGATGGGCCGCGGCCGACCATGCCGCCTTGCGCTTCTTCTCATCGCCTGACACCCGGCTGGTGACATAGACGCCCCAGCCGATATAGGCCATGTTCGGCGCAAAGTTCGGCTCTGCCGGGGTTTCCCACTCGCTTGTCTTGACGTTGTAGACGCGGTCCGAACCGGGGTTGATCGAGAACCCGACCACATCGCCGACGACCGAACCGTCAGACGTGCGTGCCGAAGACCCGACATCGCCCCACCAGCAAATACCCGAACCGGTTCCCGCCAGGAATTGCTGGAACGCGGTAGTGCCGGGATCGGCGTTGATCTGATCCGGCGGCATATCGGCCATCGTATCCATCACATCCTGTATCGCCTGCACCCATCCCGGGTTGTTGACATAGGGTGTCATCGTCTCGGGATCGAACAGCCATGCCGGGTTGTCGGGATGTTTCACATAGGCCGACGCGCGGTCTTCAAGGAAATAGAACCCGAACCCGCCCCAGCCCTTCAGCGGATCGAGGAAGCCGTAGGCATCAAGCCCGGTCAGTGGGTCTTTCTGGCCCTTGACCGCCTTGGTGAACGCCTGCACCTGCTGCCATGTCGTCGGCGGCTCGGTCATGCCGGTCGCCGCGGTGATTGCAGGGTCGGTGAAATAGTCGGTCCGGTAGGCGAAGGTATGGCAATCGCCGTCAATGGTGATCCGGTAAGTCTTGCCATCCCAGGTACCGACGGGCGGCTGCAGATAGCCCACGATGTCGTCGGCTTCGATCTGATCCTTGACCCAGTCAGGCATCTCATCCAGTAGGCCACGGCTCGCCGTGTCACCTTCGAACGGCGCACCCATCTCGATGATGTCGAAATCCACGGTTCCCGTCGCGATCGACTGTTGCAGGCGCGGGTTATAGTCGGCCTGCGCAAGGTCGATCCAGTTGATCTTCGCGCCGGTATAGGTTTCCCACGGTTTCAGGAATCCCCGGAACAGGAAGTTGTGAAGGTTCTGGTTATTGAGCCCCATGAACGTCAGCTCGACACCTGCGAACTCGCCCTCGGCTACGTTGGCCATCGTTGGCCCGAGGCACATCTCTCCGACCTTCTGCCAATCGGCATC